>JAFRAF010000187.1 GCA_017405545.1 Oscillospiraceae bacterium
AACCTGAGCCCGAGCCGGATACCGAGCACGAACCAGAGCTTGAGCCCGAACCTGAGCCCGAACCGGAACCGGTGATTCCCATAGCCGCCCCCGAGGCGGAGGCGGATGCGGACGCTGAAAGGGCGCTGCCGACACAGGATGAGGAGTCGGCTCCGGAAGAAGAGAAGAAAGAAGACGAGAAAGCCGGTGAGAACACAGATATGGACAGCGTAAAGGCCGATGAGCCCGTAAAAAGCGCCCCAATCCCGGCGCAGAACAGTAAAAAGTCATCCGGCGCAAAGGCGGCGGCAATAATCCTCGGGATCCTGGCCGCGGCCCTGCTGGCCCTGTGCGCTTTCCTGTATACCCGACCCGCCACCGTGACCGTGGGCCAGCTCGAGGGCATGGACTACGGACAGGTGAAGTCCCTTTACGGCTATGAGGACATAGACGTAAGGCTCGCCGACGGCGAGACCGAGACCGAGGGCGTCATCGTCGGCCAGTCCGTACAGCCCGGCGAGCAGCTTGAAAAGGGCCAGCCCCTATACGTCTGGCTGGAGAGCCCCGCCGAGCCGGAGCCCGAGCCGGCGGAGGAGCCGCCGGTCACAAAGGTGACAGTCCCCGATTTCACGGGCTGCAGCTATGACACGGCCATAAAGCTCTGCCGGCTTCTGGGACTGGAGCTGACCGTGGCCACCAACGGAGACGTGGTGGGCGAGCGGCAGAACGTTCTGGGACAGGAGCCCGCAGCGGGCACAGAACTTGACGTGGGCTCAACGCTGACCCTGACAGTCTCGTCCCTGCCCCAGCCGGAGCCCCCGGAGACAGGCGAAGCCGCTCCGGCGGAGGCAGCCCCGGCGGAAGCCGCACCCGCTGACAATCCCGCTC
Source organism: Oscillospiraceae bacterium (assembly GCA_017405545.1). Classification (GTDB taxonomy): domain Bacteria; phylum Bacillota; class Clostridia; order Oscillospirales; family Oscillospiraceae; genus RGIG2311. The sequence continues at coordinate 868 of JAFRAF010000187.1, forward strand.
CGTCAGAGACAGCCCCGGCGGAAGCCGCGCCCGCCGAGACACCCGCGGGAAATTAAAAGCACATTGATGTTTTACGCATTGATATTTAAATAAAGCTCAAGCAGCCGACCGCAGAACTGCGGCCGGCTGCTTTTTGCCTGTGTGTAGAGTCTGAAGCTTTATTCCAATATAGCATAACACGGAAAGGGCGGGATTTTCATGCGTTAATTCCGTGTCCGCAGGGCCCCGTTACGAGGTCCAGCGGGCAAACTCCTCGTCGGTGGACAGCACTGCGTGCTGGCCCTGAAGAGTGTGCAGCGTGCCCTTGGAGTAGTCCACGCCCGCCTCCTTCACATCGTATGCCAGGGAGACGCGGCGCTTTTCCACCTCGGGATTGGGGAAGGGCACGGCGGAGAGCAGACTCTTGGTATATGGGTGGATCGGATTGCCGAAGATGTCCTCCGTGGTGCCCGTCTCCACCAGATATCCGCGGTGCAGAACGCCTATGCGGTCGGAGATGTATTTGACCATGCTCAGATCATGGGCGATGAACAGATACGCGCACTGGGTCTGGGCCTGGATATCCTTCATCAGGTTGACGACCTGGGCCTGGATAGACACATCCAGGGCAGAGATGCACTCATCGGCGATCACCAGCTTCGGGTTGAGGATCAGCGCTCTGGCGATGCCCACACGCTGGCGCTGGCCGCCGGAAAACTGATGTGGATAGCGCTCGGCGTGCGCGGCGGACAGGCCCACCTTCTCCAGCATCTCGGCCACAAGGGCGGTCCGTTCCGCCCGGTTTGCGGCCCGGTGGTGTATGTCCAGCCCCTCGCCTATAATATCGCCCACCTTTTTGCGGGGATTCAGGCTGGACATGGGGTCCTGGTATATCATCTGCATATTCTCACGGAGCATATCCTTTGTCTCCCGGTCCAGGGCGCCGGAGATAACCTGCCCTGCAAAGGTGACGGTCCCCTCCGTGGGGGTGTACAGCCGGATAAGGCTGCGGCCTATGGTGGTCTTGCCGGAACCGGACTCCCCTACCAAGCCGTAGGTCTCGCCGGGATATATCTCGAAGGAGACCCCGTTGACCGCCTTGAAAACCTTCTTGCGGGAGACGGGAAAATACTGCTTCAGATCGTTGACCTTTAACAGAGGCTCGTTCATATGTACTTCTCCGCCTCCTTTCTTGCCCGCTCCAGCCTTGCCTTAAGCTCCGGCGGCATCTCCACCTTGGGAGCGTCGGGATGCAGCAGCCAGGTCGCGGCATAATGGGTGTCCGAAATTTTGAACATGGGCGGCTCGGCCTTTTCGTCGATCCTCATGGCGTAGGCGTTGCGGGCGGCGAACGCGTCGCCCACCGGCTCGTGCAGCAGGTTCGGCGGGGAGCCGGGAATGGAGTAGAGCCGGTCGTCGTCGGTATCCAGATCCGGCATGGCTGAGAGCAGGCCCCAGGTGTAGGGGTGCTTCGGATCATAGAAGATCTCGTTGACGTTGCCCACCTCTACGATCTTTCCCGCGTACATAACATTGACATAGTCCGCGACCTTGGCCACCACGCCCAGATCGTGGGTGATGTATATTACGGACAGGCCCATGCGGTTCTGAATATCCTTGATGAGCTCCAGGATCTTGGCCTGGATAGTCACGTCCAGGGCCGTGGTGGGCTCGTCGCATATGAGGATATCCGGGTCGCCGGACAGGGCGATGGCGATGACCACACGCTGGCGCATTCCGCCGGAGAACTGATGCGGGTAGTACTTCATGCGGTGCTCGGCGTCGGTGATGCCCACCAGATTCATAAGCTCCAGGGCCCGGGCTTTGGCCTGCGCAGCGTTCATTCCGCCGTGGAGCAGCATGCCCTCCATGATCTGCTTGCCCACCGGCATTGTGGGGTCCAGACTTGTCATGGGGTCCTGGAACACCATGGAGATGTGACGGCCGTTGATGCGCCGGCGCAGCTCCTTTTTCGACAGGGTAAGCAGGTCGATGACCTCCTCCTTCCCGTCCTCGGCGCAGCGGTAGAGCACCTGTCCGCGGTTGACGGTGGCATTGGCGTCCATCAGGCCGGCCACGGCCTTCATGGTGACGGATTTGCCGGAGCCGCTCTCGCCCACGATGGCCACAGTCTCGCCCTTCTGCAGGTCGATGTTCACGCCGCGGATGGCGTGTATGATTCCGGCGTTGGTGCGGAAGCTGATGTCGAGGTCTTTGACCTCAAGGATAGTTTTTTCGTTCATCCCTGCGCCTCCTTACATATCCTCGAGCTTGGGGGCAAGCGCCTCCCGAAGCCCGTCGCCGATAAAGTTGAAGCCCAGCATCAGCAGCGCCAGCACGATGATCGGCGGCAGGATCTGATAAGGCAGCGTGGTGATGTTGTTGAAGCCGTCCTCTATCAGGGAGCCGATGGAGCACTGGGGCAGCACGATACCCACGCCGACAAAGCTCAGAAACGCCTCGGTGAATATGGCGGTGGGGATGGAGAACATTACCTGAGTGATGATGGGGCCGATGGTATTGGGCAGGATCTGTCCGAAGATGATGCGGAAGTTGCCCGCGCCTAGGGTGCGGCTGGCCAGCACATATTCCTGTTCCTTGAGCTTGAGCATCTCGGCGCGGGCGATCTTGCTCATGCCGATCCACTCGGTCAGCAGCAGCGCCACGATGACCAGGCCCATGCCCTTCGGAAGGAAGATGGCCAGCACCGACACAATGACCAGCCGGGGGACGCTGTTGGCGATCTCCACGAAGCGCTGCATGGTATTATCTGTCATGCCGCCGTAATAACCGGAGATGAGGCCGTAGCTCATGCCGATGATCATGTCGATGATGATTGTTACAAAGGCGATTATCAGGGAGACGCGCGCGCCGAACCAGGTCCTGGTCCACAGGTCACGGCCCACGGTATCGGTGCCGAACAGGAAGGTCTTGTCCGCGAAGAGAGGATTGATGTTCTCGCTGCCGAAGAGTCCCGGAAGCTGGGGCGAGATGCTGCCTGCAGTTATTTGCTTGCCCGCGTCGTTGGTGACAGAGATTATCTCCTTATAGCCGTAGGCGCTCAGGATTGGCCCCAGGATGGCCAGCACGGTAATAAGCACAACTATCACCAGCCCGACCACAGCACGCCGGTTCCGGAAGAAGTGGATGGCAACGCCCTTCCAGTAGCCCTGGGAGGCGAAGTTCCGGTCCACATTGATGTCCTGCCGGGAGAGGAATTCAAAGTCACCCGCTGTGGGTACATATGCGTTGGGCATAATATTCACCTGTTCCATTATGCATCCCCCTTTGCAGAGACCCGGATCCGCGGGTCAAGGATACCGTAGAGTACGTCGACCACCAGCATTATGCCGATATAGAGCGATGAGTACAGGATACCCAGAGCAAGTACGTAGTTGTAGTCCACGCCCTCGCCGCTGATGGCGTCTACCATCAGCTTTCCGATGCCGTTGATGCCGTAGATTTTTTCCACCACCAGCGCGCCGGTGAGCAGGTCCACGATCAGCGGCGCAATGACGGTGACTATGGGAATCAGCGCGTTGCGGAGCACATGCCTGCGCACCAGCCGGGGACCGTAGATTCCCTTGGATTCCGCCAGGCGCACATAGTCGCTGTCCATGACCTCCACCATTTCGTTCCTGGTGAAGCGGGCCACCGTGGACATGCTGAACAGGCTCAGAGACACAGATGGCAGGACAGCGGAAAAGAGGAATCGCCCCGGATCAAAGAAATAAGGGAAAAAGGGAATCCGATAGGAGAAGTAATACTGGAGGAATATCAGGAACACGTAGCTCGGCACGCAGACTCCTATGATGGAGAACACCGTGCAGAAGCCGTCCAGGAATCTCCCCCGGTTCAGTGCGGCGGTGATGCCCAAAAGAAGACCGACAGCTGTACCGATGAGTATGGCAAGGCCACCTATACGGAAGGAATTGGATACGCAGGTGCTCAGCACCGTCTTTATGGGCGCGCCGTTATACAGGCTGGTGCCCTTGCCGAAGTCGCCGTGGAGGAGCTTGGTCAGGTAGTCCCAGAACTGTACCAGCACCGGCTTGTCCAAGCCCAGCTCTATCCGTTTGTTGGCGATCTGCTCGGCGCTCATGCGCTCCGAGGGGAAGGGGTTTCCGGGCATGACCCGGACCAGCACAAACAGTACAAAAACTATGATCAGCAGTGTGATCACAGCCAGGATCACACGCTTGAAGATATATTTGGTCATTTACTCAACCCTTTTTTAGGAAGCGCAGTATCCTCGCGGCGCTTCCTTTAATATCCGCTCCCCGCCCAGGGATGGACGGGGAGCGGAAAAGGTAATTCAAAATATTATTGTCGCGTTTTAGCCGACAGTAGCATCCTTGTAGACGCGGTTCAGGGCAACGGGGTGGAAGTCGATGCCGTCGACGCCGTCGGCGATCAGGTTGGCGTTGGCCTTGGTGTACAGCGGGGCGATGACAGCGTCATGCATTACCAGGGATTCAGCGTCGTACATGGCGGCCCAGCGGGCGTCGTAGTCGGTGACATAGGCGCCGGTGGTGCAGTCGGCGATGATCTGGTCATACTCCGCATTGCTCCAGAAGCCGTAGTTGTTGGAGTTGTTTGTGATCCACATGCCCAGATAGGTCATGGGGTCGGCGTAGTCGGGACCCCAGCGGGTGAGGGCGATGTCGTAGTTGTCGTTCTGCATCTTGTCAAGACGCTCCGCCTTGGTCATGGGCTGGAGATTGATGGTCACGCCGGGCAGATTCTCCTCAACCTGGGCCTTGATGGCCTGGGCGATCTTGGCGACCTCGTCACCCTCATTGTTGCCGTAAATCATAGTGAAGGTGAAGGAATCAGTGCCGAGAGCAGCCTTGGCGCTCTCAAGGTATTCCGCGGCTCTGGCGGGATCATAGCCCACGCAGTCGGAGTACTTGTCCTGGTCGGCGGAGAAGTCCTCGCCGGTGGAGGCGCTGGCGGCGAACTGAGGAGGGACCGCGGTGTAGGTGGCCAGGGAGCCGTCCATCACGTAGTTGTCCACCAGGGACTCTCTGTCGATGGCGTTGGAGATGGCCAGACGCAGATCGGCGTTGGCCAGCATGCCGCCCTGGGCGTTTTTCTCAGTCTGGCTGAAGCTCAGATACCACATGTATCCCGCGCCGGTGACCTTCAGGTTGCTGCTGAGGGCGGCGTCGCTCTCGGCGGCAGAGACCTGGTTGCCGTTGATCATGACCACGTCCAGAGTGTTGTTCTTGAATGCGGTCAGAGCGTTGTCGGAGGAACCGACCACCTGGTAGTTGATGCCCTCCAGCTGAATGCGGTCTGCATCCCAGTAATCCGGGTTCTTGGTGAGAGAGAGGTTGGCAGTGCCGGGGGTGTAGCTGTCCAGCAGGAATGCGCCGTTGGACAGGAAGGTCTCCGGGCTGGTGCCGTAGGTGCCGTCCTCAAGACCGGTGTAGAACGCCTCATTGATGGGATAGAAGGTGGGGAAATACATCAGTGAGGGGAAGAAGGAGACGGGGACCTCAAGCTCCACCACCAGGGTCTTGTCGTCCTGGGCGGTCACAGCCAGGGTGGAGGGATCCGCGCCGTCACCGATGATGGCGGCAGCGCCCTTGATGTTGGCGATCTCATCCATCATGTAGGCGTATTCGCCGGCGTTCTTGCAGATGCGCTGCCAGGCGAACACAAAGTCTCCGGCGGTCACAGGGTCGCCGTTGGACCACTTGGCGTCGCGGAGATGGAAGGTGTATGTGCAGCCGTCGTCGCTGAGATCATAGCTCTCGGCGATGGCGGGGACAGCGGCGCCGTCCGCATCCATCTGCATCAGTCCGTCGATGCAGTCAGCGATAACCTCAAAGGAATCGCCGTCAGTAGCCAGGTCGGTGTCCAGGCTCATTACGTTGGTGCCGAGCATAACGCCCAGCGTGCCGCCGGCAGCGGCATCCGCCGCATCGCCGTCAGCCGGTGCGTTATCCGACGCGTCGCCGCCGGGGGCGGTGCCGCAGGCAGCCAGGGCCAGCAGCATCACAGCGGCAAGGATAAATGCGATGAGTTTTTTCATTTGGTTTCAATCCTTTCCTTTTTGTTGATTTCTCATAGCACAAGCATAAACTGTGCAACAAGTACACTATAGCAAACTTGTCGGCATTCTGCAAGAAAAAACGAGACATTGATAATGAATCTTGTTGTTAACGGCAGAAAAAAAGGACGTGAAAGACATGGTTTTAATTGCGGTGTGAGCGGGAAAGCAAACAAAAAACGAAATCAGCTGCCACATGAATGCTTGGAGCGCGCAAAAAACACACGCGCGAATTTTACATTTGTCCGCGTATACAACTATTTATTATTAATTGTACTTGATTTACGGCTTGTCCGCAATCCGCGCAGAAATTACCACAATCCTTTTGTATATATAAAAGGGAACGGCAAATGATAAGCAGGGGCAAGGAGCCCGAAACGTGAAAAGGAGATGCAAAAATGTCTACCAACAACAGCAACCGTCTTGTCAACCCCGCGGCTCGCGAGGCGATGAACAAGTTCAAGATGGAAACCGCGAATGAGGTCGGCGTGGACCTGAAGAAGGGCTATAACGGCGAGATCACCGCCCGTCAGGCCGGCTCCATCGGCGGCCAGATGGTCAAGAAGATGATCCAGGCCTACGAGAACGGCCTTCAGTAAACGCGGATGCGCAAAGGGGAAGCGGGAGCTTCCCCTTTTGCAATATTTGCAGCGGATGGACGGCCCGCGGCGAAAGCGGCATAAGGCCCGAAACAGCCTTAAATCGCCGCCTTTTTGTATTTTTACCCTGTATATGTCCTTTTGGCGGAACAATGTTCCGTTTTTTTCAAAAAATATTGCAATTGCATACAAACTGTGGTAGTATATATAAAGACGTGCCCATATACTGGCCGGACCATCTGAAAGTGTCGTAAGCGGAAAGCTGTCATAAAGGAATATGTCGGGACCGCTTCGCATTTGGCATATTAATCATATCTCCATATGGCCGGGATACCGGCCGTATGTCCGTCGAAAACGTTTGTCACACCACTTAAAAGGAGGAACTGTACTTTGAATTTTAGTGAAATGTATCGTCAGAAACTTGTGAGTCCCGCCGAAGCCGCCAAACTGGTCAATTCCGGAGATTGGGTAGACATGGGGTTTGCCGCAAACTTCCCCACGGAATTTGACAAGGCTCTCGCCGCCCGCGCCGATGAGCTCAGCGAGGTAAATCTCAGGGGCGCCATACTCATGCAGATGCCCGAGGTGTTCAAGATCCCCGATCCCGCCCCGCATTTTATATGGCACAGCTGGCACTCCAGCGGAATTGAGCGCAAGTTCTGCCAGCAGGGTTTCGGCTACTACGGCCCGGTCCGCTACAGCGAGCTGCCCCGCTATTATACAGAGAACATACCCGCCGCAGATGTATTTGTTTTCCAATCTCCTCCGATGGATAAAAACGGCTTCTTCAATTTCGGTATCAGCTCCTCTCAGCTGGCTGCCGCATTCACCCGCGCCAAAAAGATCGTTGTTGAAGTGAACACGAATCAGCCCTGGTGCGATGGCCTCAACGGCACCGAGATAAGTATTAAAGACGTGGATTATGTTATCGAGAGCAGCAACCCCCAGATGCCCCAGATGGGCGCCGCCGCACCCTCCGATGTGGACAACAAGGTCGCTGAGCTCATCGTAAATGAGATCCCCAACGGCGCCTGCCTGCAGCTGGGCATAGGCGGTATGCCGAACGCCGTGGGAGCCCTGATCGCCAAGTCCGATCTCAAGGATCTGGGCGTACATACAGAGATGTATGTCGACGCGTTTGTGGATTTGGCGATGGCCGGCAAGATAAACGGCCTGAAGAAGGGCATTGACAAGGGCCGTCAGGTATACACTTTCGCAGCCGGCACCCAGAAGCTGTATGACTATATCGACCACAACCCCGAGTGCCAGAGCGCTCCCGTCGACTATGTGAATGACGTCAGAGTCATCGCGCAGCTGGACAACTTCATCTCCATCAACAACGCTCTGGAAGTTGACCTCTTCGGCCAGATCAGCGCAGAGGCCGCCGGATTCAAACACATCTCCGGTGCGGGCGGCCAGCTCGACTTCGTGCTCGGCGCTTATCTGTCCAAGGGCGGCAAGAGCATCATCTGCCTGTCCTCTGAGGCCAAGGGCAAGGACGGCTCCTCTTCCAGCCGTATCGTTCCCAGCTTCGCCCCCGGTACCGCTTTGACCGGCACCCGTGCCACCACCCAGTACGTCTGCACGGAATACGGCATAGTAAACCTGAAGGGCATGTTCACCTGGCAGAGAGCGGAAGCCCTCATTGGTATCGCCCATCCCGATTTCAGAGACCAGCTCATCAAAGACGCTGAGAAGGCCGGAATCTGGGGAAGGACCAACAAGAGAGTGTAAGTGCTCATTTGATTAATAATTATTCAAGCCCTGCGATTTTACGGCGCTTTCGTCCATACGAAAGCGCCGTATTTTTTCGTTAAAGCTCGGCGGAAATGAGGACCCCCTTTTATCCGGGCGCCGCCGTCAGGGCCCATGTCTGTGCAGCATATTTTACGCAGTTTCCGCCGGGCAGAGCGCCGCGGAGATTATCGGAACAGATTCTGCGGGGCGGATGCATATATATTATGATATGAATTGCTGACATTTGTTATTCAAAATGCGGGCATAAGTTCTGTTATAATATACCATAAATATTTTAGCATACGCAGCTTTTTTGTGTATTATGTTAAAAAATCTCTTGTAAATTGACATGGCATGTGCTATTATTAAAATGCAGAGAATTTGGGACATTTCAGGAAGGAGGTAGTAAAAATGACGCTGAAGCATATGCGCATTTTTGCGGAGGTCTGCAAGTATTCCAGTATAACCCTGGCGGGTAAGTCACTCGGACTCAGCCAGCCTTCCGTCAGTGCAATCATCAAGGATATTGAAAATGAATACGGCATCAAGCTTTTCGACCGTATGAGCAACCGCCTGTACATAACTCCCGAGGGACAGCAGATGTACGATCTGGTCATGGAAATACTCATGAAGTCCGAGGAGCTCGCGCGTATCAAGCCCGTTACCGAAGGCTGCCGTTCCATACGCATAGGCGCGGACGCCAGCTTCGGCGTTATGCCCCTGCCTGTGATACTCAAGGAAGTCAGAGAGGAGCACCCGGAAATCAAGGTCTCCGTCCACCTCTACGCTCCGGATGTGCTGGAGCAGATGCTGCTCAGCAATGAACTGGATCTGGTTTTCAGTCTGCCCCTCCGCTCGGACAAGTTGAATCAGGATCTCATTCTCAGGGACGGCATGGTCCTTGTCTGCGGTGAGAGCCTGTATAACAAGTACCAGGGCAGACTGACCCTGAAGGACCTGGAGGGCGAGGAGATAGCCTGTATGGATACGGGCGTGCCCCAGTTCGATGTGGTCAAGCGCCGCCTTATGGAGAGGATCCCGGGGGCCCGGGTCACGGTCACCAGCGATTCCACACTTGCCATCATGTGCGTGGTCGAAGAGGGCATGGGCCTTGTGGCCATTCCCAGCGGCATGGCGACACACGCTTTGTCCCATTTCCCCAAGCTGCGCAAGCTGGATGTGGAGGACCTCAACCTGTGCTCAAGGTTCTACTGCATAACCCATAAGCAGAAGCATCTGGATTCTTCCATTAAGATCATCAAGAAGAAGGCCGAGGATGTCTGCCACAGTCTGTATGACATAAACGACGCGCAATAAGACACAGAATCTCCGTTTGTGATTTTGACATAAATGATAAGGGAAGCTCGTTTTCGAGCTTCCCTTATCATTGTATTTAAAGCTTTCAGGCTTAAATATGATGATACCCTGCCGTCTGAGGATGGCAGGGTAAGCTATTCTAAAGAGCGGGCCTGCCCCCGCCCAGAAGCGACAGGAGGCGCTCGGTGTTCTCCATGGAGTACTCTATCTCGCCCGAATACATGCGGGCGATGTCCGTCAGCTCGGAAAACGATAAGCTGCCCTTGCGGCTGTATTCCGCCGCGGCAAGGCAGTGTATGAAGCAGGTGCCCAGCACGGCAAAGGCGGCCCGGGCGGGTATATCCCCGCACTCGGACTCACCGAGAAGGTGCCTGTATATGAAGTAGCTCAAAAGCTGTCCGAGGGCCGACGCATGTTCCAGGGCGACGGCCTCGAGGGCGGCTTTGTCCGGGCCGTATGCCCCGCCTCGCAGAGCCGTCAGCCTGTCCGTCCAGGCCGTGTCCAGCCGCTCAAGGCCCATAAAGATCTCACACCAGCGGGACAGGTCTGTACAGGGCCGCGGACTTTGACACAGAGAGAGTATTTTTTCGCATCTGTCACGGAGACTGAGCGCCGGATCAGCCGCCAGAGCAAGGGCCCTGTCCCTCAGCTCTATGGCCCCTGCAATGCGGGCGGGGGGCTCTTTCCCCTCGCCGCGGAGTATAAGCTCCATGGGCTTTTTCCGGCCCAGAATAAGTTCGGCGGCGGCCTCGCAGCACAGGCCCAGCCCCGTCTCGCAGCGGTCACATATATAGTTGCGGAAGCGGGGGTGGTCATAGCATATCTGGCAGAGCATGTCCTCGCCTCCCGCCAGTATCAGCTCGCAGAGCCCGTCGCCGGTCAGGAAGGGACAGCGCTCCCGGCCGTCCAGAATAAAATGGGCCTCGTCTCCGGCGGATATGCAGTTTTTGAGCTTACTCCCCAGTTCACCGGTCACGGAGCGGTACAGCTCCAGTGTGTCCGGGTCGATATCTATCTCCCATCCGACACAGCAGCTGTGGCGACAGGCCCCGGCGGCGCATTTGAAGTCCGTATAGTAGTCGGGATAGACCATGAGCATTGTCATTCACCTGTTTTTTTCGTCCCCCGAGAGGGCGGCTCTATTATATACCAAAGCCGCCCCCGTGACAATCGCCGACACGGTGAGGCGACAGATTATTAACTTAGTGTAAACTTTATTAAAAAGCCGATGTATTCC
>JAFRAF010000188.1 GCA_017405545.1 Oscillospiraceae bacterium
ATGTTTTCCGCGGATGATGATACGATATCCCGGATCGACTTTAGCCAGACCGAACAGCTCATATTGCTGGAGGGCAGGGACAGCAGCAGGACCATACTTGACAACAGATAAACGCATCATGATTTGAGAAACATCTCTGGTTATTCAGACGGACGCGAAAGCAATTTGCTTTCGCGTCCGTTCGTGTGTCATAAGGTCTGTACCCGCGCGCGTCAGCCGAGATGGGCATAATAGACGTACACTGCCGCCGCCAGCTGGAGCAGGAGTATGAGGGGAACGCCCAGGGTGAATTTTTTGTGCCTGGTCTTATGTCTGAATATGCTCATGGCGGCCAGCGCTCCCGGCGAACCTCCGATGACGGCAAGCGCCATAAGGCTGCGCTCGGAAATGCGCCGCCGCTTTTTTACGGCTCTGCGCTTGTCCAGACCGTAAACCGTGAATGTGAGCGCGTTTATGAGCAGCAGATATATCCAGAACGCTTTCATAGCTGATTTGAGCACCTCCGCAGAATGATTATCGTACCGACGGCCCCGTGGTTTTCCCGCGTATGAAAAACACTTTTAACTGCTTGCAAAAGCACCGCCGAATGATATATAATAAATATTTGATGGAATCGACTATATTTGCAATTTTAACATATGAAAGGCTGAATTACCATGGATTATTCCCTTTTGCCGAAGGTTGATAAATTATATTTGGCGGTGGAGGACCGCTTCCCGGACAAATACAGCCGCACAGTGATAACCGAGGCTGCCCGGGCCGCCATAGACGAGCTGCGCCGGCAGCAGCCTGAGGGCAGCCGTGAGGAGCTCTTCGAGACCGCTTTTGAGAGCACAGTCCGGGGCTGCGAGGACACCCTGCGTCCCTCTCTGCGCCCGGTGATAAACGCCACGGGAGTGGTGCTGCACACGAACCTGGGCCGTTCGCCGTTGGCCAGGGAGGCGATGGAGGCGGTGTGCGCCGCAGCGGGCTACTGCAATCTTGAGATGGATCTGAGCTCGGGCAAGAGGGGCAGCAGATACGACCACCTCACCGAGCAGCTCTGCAGGCTCACCGGGGCGGAGGACGCCCTCGTGGTCAACAACAACGCGGCCGCCGTGCTGCTGGTGCTGGACACCCTGGCCGCGGGGGGACAGGTGGTCGTGTCCAGAGGACAGCTTGTGGAGATAGGCGGCAGCTTCCGCATTCCGGAGATAATGGAGCGCAGCGGCGCCTTTCTCAGAGAGGTTGGCACCACAAACAAGACCCATCTGTCCGATTACGAACGGGCGGTCTGCGAGGAGACCAGCTGCATCATGCAGGTGCATCCCAGCAACTTCTTCATAGACGGCTTTGTGGAGGAAGTGCCCACAAAGCAGCTTTCCGAGCTGGCCCACAAAAACGGACTGCCTTTCATATACGATCTGGGCAGCGGCTGTCTGTATCCCCTTGCCCGGGAGGGCATAGGGACAGAGCCGATCCCGGCCAGGCTCATAGCCGACGGGGTGGACATACTGACCTTCTCCGGCGACAAGCTCCTGGGCGGGCCCCAGGCCGGTATAATCGTGGGCAGAAAGGAATACATCAGCGCCATAAAGTCGAATCAGCTCACAAGAGCCCTGCGCGTGGACAAATTCACCGTCGCCGCCCTGGGCGCCACGCTGAACATATACAGGGACGGCAGGGAGAGCCGTGACATACCCGGCCTTGCCATGATAAGGGCAAAGAGAGAGGACCTGCTGCCTAAGGCTGAAAAGCTTACAGCCCTGCTGGGCAGAATAGAAGGCCTTGACGTGAAGATGATAGAGTCCGTCTCGCAGGTGGGCGGCGGCTCGCTGCCCGGAATACTGCTGGACACCTGGGTGGTGGAGGCAGTGCCAGAGACGATCAAATCCGCCGAGCTTCTGGCCCGCATGCGATCCGGCGACCCATCGGTGCTGGGCTATATACACGAGGACAGGGCCCGCTTCGATCTGAGGACCATATCGGAGGATGAGCTTGAAACGGTGGCTGAGGCTGTCAGGAGGGCGATGAAGTGAGGGAAAGAGGTCATATTATCGTAGGTACCGCGGGCCATGTGGACCACGGCAAGACGCTGCTCACCGCGGCGCTGACGGGCATAGACACGGACAGACTGCCGGAGGAGAAAAAGCGCGGCATGACCATAGTCCCGGGCTTCGTGCCCCTGGACCTGAAAAGCGGGCGCAGGCTTGGCCTGATAGATGTGCCGGGACACGAGAAATTCGTCAAGAACATGCTGGCGGGCGTTGCGGGTGTGGACATGGTCATGTTGGTCATCGCGGCGGACGAGTCCGTAATGCCCCAGACGGTGGAGCATCTGAATATAATCAACCTCCTTGACATCGACAAGGGCGTGATATGCATAACCAAGTCCGACATGGTGGACGAGGAATGGATAGAGATGGTGAAGGACGACGTGGCCGAGCTGGTCAAGGGCACCTCCCTTGAAAACGCGCCCGTCATAGAGGTATCCGCCCACACGGGGCACAATATTGACAAGCTCAGGGACATCCTGGACGAGGTGGCCGTCACCGTGCCGGAGCGCCCCTCCGCCGGCTACTGCCGCATACCTGTGGACCGGGTGTTCAACAAGACCGGTTTCGGCACAATCATAACCGGCACCCTCTGGATGGGCAGCATCTCCGAGGGACAGCGCCTTGAGATGCTGCCCGGCGAGACTGAGGTCCGCGTCAGAGGCATACAGGTCCACGAGAAGCCTGTGGAGAAGTCCTATGCCGGACAGCGCACGGCCCTGAACATAGCGGGGCCCGAGGTGGAGAAGGTCCGCCCCGGCTCCTGGCTGGCGGAGCCCGGCCTGCTCAGGGAGACCTACAGGATAGACGTGTCTCTGCGCCTTCTCAAAAGCGCCAAGGCCATAACACAGCGCAAGCGCGTCCGCGTACACCACGGCACCCGCGAGGCTCTGGGACGGGTGCACCTTCTGGACAGGGAGGAGCTCAAGCCCGGAGAGAGCTGTCTGTGTCAGCTGGTGCTGGAGACGCCTCTGCCACCGCTGAGAGGGGACAAGATGATACTCAGGGCCTATTCACCCATGGTAACCGTGGCAGGGGCCACTGTGCTGGATCCCACGCCGCCCCGGCGCAAGCGCTATAACCGGGCCAGCATAGAGGAGCTGAGCAAGAAGCAGAAGTGGGATCTGAGCGAGGTAGTGCTGGATGTGCTGTTCAAGGCCGACAAGCCCCTCAACGTGGCGGAGATAGCCAATATAGCCCAGATGCCCGTCTCCGATATCAAACCGGTCGTGGAGCAGTTTGACGACAGCGGCCGCATAAGCCCCCTGAACATGGAGGGCGAGCCCGTCTATATGCTGCCGGAGAAGCAGGACGAGCTGCTTGACGCGACTCTCGCCATGGTGGGCGAGTTCCACAAGCGCAGCCCGCTGAGAAGGGGACTGCCTTTGGCGGAGCTGAAGCAGAAGGTGTTCCCGGCCTTCACGAAGAGGCAGATGGGCGCCATGCTGGACGCCTGGAAGCAGGATGTCCGCACCGACGGGGCGAACATCTCCGCATCGGATTTCAAGTGCGAGCCCAAGGGAAAGGATCTGGAGCGCATCCGCGCCATAATGAAGGAATTCTCAGCGGATCCCTTCGCGCCGCCGGAGTGGTCGGAGGTCATGTCCAGGCTGGGCATATCCAAAGCCGACGAGCAGGAATATGTGATCTACCTGGGCGACGGAGGCCAGCTTGTAAAGGCGGGCAGCATCGTATTTACCGGCGACGCCATGGCTCAGGCGGAGCAGCGGCTCAGGGAGCTCGGAGAGCAGTTTACCATAGGCGAGGCCAGGGACGCTCTGGGCACTTCCAGAAAATATATACAGGCTATACTTGAGTATTTTGACGCCAAAAAGCTCACAATACGGCAGGGCGACTATCGTCGCTTCCTCAAATAAGCGGAAAAAACGATTGACATTTGAGGGAAAGTTTTGTAGTATTAATGGGCTGATGTGGGAGCGGCTCCAGACCTGGTGGCTGGCGCGGACTTCAAATCCGTCAGTGAGGCGGCGACCCCGTCTCAGGTGTGTTCGATTCGCACACGTTCCCGCCATTTACACTTAAAGACCCGGATGTCGTTCATCCGGGTCTTTTTGTTGATGTTGTTGAATTTTAATGACATAACCGGGCCCTATGCAACCTATTACAGTATAACATTATACATTAATACCAATTTTAATATGAGAATGATTGTAATCGGTTGACAAACGGCCGGAAAAAATGTAGAATAACAAAGGTATAAAATGCAGAGTGGTATTACTATGCCCTCATTCGAAAAATAAAGGAGGAAACGCAGAAGAGATGAGACTTGAGATGGAAAATGTCAAGATCACCGACATCCAGGAAGCCGATAAGACTCACGTTGAAAACGGCGTGCTTTACATCAACAAG
>JAFRAF010000189.1 GCA_017405545.1 Oscillospiraceae bacterium
CTAACAACTGGAGCGCTTGCCAGCTGTTATATTACAACGATAGATTTTTCCCCCTTTGGAATGACTTCGCCTATGCATTCTGCCACGGGAAGCTCGCCCTTGAGCGCTTTAAGCAGCTCGGCGGCATCTTTTTCAGGTACCGCCAGCAACAGACCGCCGGAAGTCTGGGGATCGTACATTATGTCGCTCAAAGCGAGGTGTACGGAATCCTTCACCTCAACTCTTGAGCCGAAGTAGTCGCGATTGTTGTAAGCCCCGGCTGGAATAATGCCCATGCTCGCCATATCAAATGCGTCTGGGAGCAGAGGAATCGCAGCGGAATCCAGTACGATCGTTGTATCACTTCCCTCAGCCATTTCGCAGGCGTGGCCGATGAGACCAAATCCCGTTATGTCTGTGCATCCGCTCATATCAAAGGTCTGAGCTATTTCCGCGGCTCGGCGATTGAGCTGGCGCATAGTTTCAATTGCTGCCATATAGGAGGATTCAGCCAGTATGCCGCCCTTTTGCGCGGTGCTGAGTATGCCTGTACCCATGGCTTTGGTGATAATCAGCTTATCACCGGGCCGCGCACCTGAATTCGGGAGGACCTTCTTCGGGTCAATTAGTCCGCTGACACACAGGCCGAACTTCGGCTCGTTGTCCACTATGCTGTGGCCGCCCGCCACAACCGCGCCCGCCTCCAGCACCTTGTCCGCGCCGCCGGCCAGAATCTCACCGGCTATGCTTATATCCAGGCAGGAGGGGAAGCAGAGTAAGTTCAGAGCGTGTGTGACTTTGCCGCCCATGGCGTAGATGTCGGAAAGAGCGTTCGCGGCGGCTATCTGTCCGAAGATGAACGGGTCGTCCACCATCGGGGGGAAAAAGTCCACCGTCTGCACTATCGCGACGTCGTCGCTTATTTTATATATGCACGCGTCATCGGAACTGTCAAAACCCACAAGAAGGTTGGGATCGTACTTTTTCGGTAAACCGCACAGAACCTGTGCAAGGACACCGGGTCCGATCTTGGCTGCTCACCCGGAAGCCGCAGTCATTTCCGTAAGTCTTAAATTTTTAAGATTACTCATGGTGAGCACCTCCTTTTATTGATATTTTCTATTGATACGTTTAGCATTATATACCATTGTCTGCAAGAATTCAACTATATTTATGCCGCGTTGATAATTGTACCGCGATACCCGTGATTATCAGAAGCAGCCCCAGCACGGAATACAGGGTTACGGCCTCACCCAGAATATAGTGTGTGACCAGCAGCGAGATGAAGGGAGTTATATAGGCTAGATTGGATATTACGGCTGTATTGCCCCGCTCAATGGCCAGCAGCCAGGTCACATAGGCGACCCCGTCGCAGAAGACGCCGTACACAGCAAGGCCCGCCAGCTGATGGGGAGAGGGGAGAGACAGAACGCCCCATTGCAGCCGCCAGGATGAAGCCGATAACGGCGCTTGCGGCGTATGTGAGCATTACACTCAGAT
The DNA here is from genome assembly GCA_017405545.1 of Oscillospiraceae bacterium. GTDB lineage: Bacteria > Bacillota > Clostridia > Oscillospirales > Oscillospiraceae > RGIG2311. The sequence goes on from JAFRAF010000189.1 coordinate 1,480, forward strand.
CCTTGTCGTAGCTCTCCCGCTTGTTCAGCACTGAGTACAGTCCGTAGCTGACCGCCGCCGTCACACAGCAGAGTATGCCCCGGATATCCCCGGATACGGACGCGGATTTGCCGCCTCCGGCGGTTACGACTATGATGCCGACGAATGAAAGTATTATGGCGGCCGCCTTCCCGAGGGTGAGCTTTTCCCTGAGTATGATGCAGCCGAACAGGATTATCATGGCCGGCCAAAGGTAATTGATTACAAAGGCCTCCTGAGCGGGCAGTCTGCTGATACCCAGAAGCAGACATATATTGTATACGAGTATTCCCAGAAAGCCTATCCCCAGCATGCGCAGCAGGGTGGAGGGGCTGTATTCCCTGATGGCCTTCAGCTTCCCCTTGAATCCGCACCAGGGCAGAAGTACAAGGCCGGCAAAGGCGCAGGCATAGGCAAAAGTGCAGTAGGGGTCGAGATTTTCAAGTAGCAGCTTGCTTATTGTAGCGGAAAAGCCCCAGCAGATTATGGAGACTGAGGCATATATGTATTCGCTGCCTGTTTTCACGTACTGCTCTCCTTTGTCGCTGATTGTGCCGTTTGATGGGTGAACAGTACTATTTTTACACGCATTGACTCAAATGGCAAGAGTTTTGCGTGATATTTTTAAAACAGTACGGGATTAAAGTGAGTAAAACACAAATGCCACGGATTTTTGATGAGTGACAAAAGCTTTTGACAGCACATTTGTGATATAATAATATAAACAGAGGATAATAGCTGACCGGGAGGGGAAATATGGCGGAGACACTGCTGAGGCAGCTTTTGGATGAGGATGTATGGGATAAGCACGCCGGGCGTATAGAGAAGCTGAAAAGCTGGGAGCACTACGCACTCCTCCTTTCGGCGCTGGAGGGTCTCATGCCCTCGGCGCTGTACCAGAGCCCAATCCACGGGCAGGACCACATCGAGCGCACCCTGCTTTTCGCCGCGCTGCTGGCCCTGGGGGAGGGCGTGACGGACAGAACTATGGTACGGCAGCTTCTCGGCTGCGCCTGCTACCACGACGTGGGGCGGGTGCGCGACAATTATGAGACAGGGCACGGCGCCCGCTCGGCCCGGCAGCTCGGCGAACTGACAGGGTTTGAGGGCGAGCTGCTGCGGCAGATGCAGGGAGCGGTGGCGGCCCATTCCTGGCCGGACAGGCAGATGGAGCGGATCGTTGGGGAGTACGCCCCCGTGAACCCGGAACGGGCGATGGAGCTTGCCAGACTGCTCAAGGACGCCGACGGACTGGACAGACCACGGATCGGGGACCTGAACGTGCGGTTCATGCGGCACGACACGGCCAGAGAATTGGTGGAATGCGGATTCGCGGAATATGTGTATGAGCTGTACAGCGAGCGTCTGCACCTGCCGCCCCCGCCCCTGCGCGGACTTCGCCGGCGGCAGAAGGCGGAGTGAAGTTCTGCTGACGATATTTAACCAGATAAAAGGAGTGCGCGTCGGCGCGTTCCGTAAGGAAGCTGTTTTGAGCTTGAAAACAACCGACTAAAAGGACATGAAACAGGCGTGACCATTGCGGCCACGCCTGCTTTGTCGCTCTCCGGATTATGAGATGCAAAACCCGATGCTCGTTTTACATGCGGACAGGGAAAGATTGTCTCAGCAAACTCGAATTTGAATTCCCCGAAATCATAGGCATCCACCAGTGATTATAGGGCTTTAATGAAATCCTCTGAAACCGTTGAAAACAAAGGATTTTCCGCAGTCTGCTCACCGAATCCCTTTATTAAATGTTACACCGTTTCTACAAC
>JAFRAF010000190.1 GCA_017405545.1 Oscillospiraceae bacterium
GCCGATCCAAATCCGAAGCAAACTCCATGTCTGAAAGGGTTGAGCGCGGCTACAAACAGTCGACCGAAGTCCGTACATCCCGCGACAAAGACGCAGAAAAAGGAAAAAGGGGAAATCCGAACAGGATTTTCCCTTTTCTGGTGCCGGTGGCCGGACTCGAACCGGCACGCCTTGCGGCACTTGATTTTGAGTCAAGCACGTCTACCAATTCCATCACACCGGCATACTGCTCAACGATTATACAACAGGCGTCGGCATTTTGCAAGTACTAAAATACCGCGGCTTCCCATGCGAGATCAGCGCCCATGCTGGGGAAGGGCGGGCCTGTGGGGCAGAAGCACCTTGCCGAAGCAGAACACCGTTATGCCGGAGCTGGCCATTATGGTCATGTCCGCGTCCTTGCGGGCCCGGTTTATTGAGAAGAGATATATGTTGCCGTAGTTGTCCTCGCAGTACTGCTTGCACTTCATATCGCCGTCCACGAAGAATATGCCCACATCCCCGTCGCCCAGTTCCGTGGTGCGGGACACATATACCCGGCTGCCGTCGGCTATGACCGGCTCCATGCTGTTGCCGCTGATGCGCACGGCGAAATCCGCAGCGGAGGGCACGTCGGACTCCCGCGGTATGAGCACATAGTCCTCGCCCAGGGCGGGGGAGGCTATACCGGCGGCGGCGGGGGTGACATACTCCCTGATGTATTCCACTGCCTTCAATTCAGGCTGCTCGGGGGCCTCCATCTCCAGAATGCCTTCTATGACCGTATCCGCGACGCGGCGGCCCTTTGGGGAGAGGGACAGGTACTTCTCCAGGACCTCGGCACCCTCGGGCTGAAGCCGCTCGCCGCTCAGCTCAGCCTCGTCGTCACAGAGCAGGTCCAGCGTGATGCCGAAATAATCCGCCAGGCCCTTCAGTGTGGACAGCTTCGCCCTTGAGTAGCCCTTGGTGTACAGGCCGACTATGGTGTTGTAGGGTATCCCGGTTTGAGCGGCGAGCTTTCCCCTCGTCAGGCCCCGGGCGGCCATAAGCGCGTCGAGTTTTTCAGTGAGCCGCATTGTCGGACCTCCTCCTGTTATTTGATATATGTATCATATCATAAGCTCCGCGATTTGTAAAGAAAAATATATCCTATAGGATAGAAAAATGTCGGACAATACTTGACAAATTACCCTATAGGGTATATTATCTAAATGAAGTCTACGATACAGGGTGTGCGACCTGCGTTCAGACAGCTTTTCGAGGCCGAATCATTCGGCATCAGCTGACAGAGGGTATGTGATAAGGGCGGCAAAAAAGCCCCCTCAAGGGGGGCTTTTGAAAGAACTGAGTATCAGACAGTTCCCACGGCGGCAATAAGATTCGGGATCTCGCGCTCGAATTCTACGCCGTACCGTATGTCCGTACCGGCGTTTTTTGTCCGGATGAGGCTGTTGACGGTGAAGTCCACGGCGGTTTTGATGCCCTTTTCCATGTCCGCACCGCCCATGATGGCGGCCAGCAGGGAGCTCCCGAACACGTCGCCCGTGCCGTGATAGTAGCCGTCTATTTTCTCGCGGAAACAGGAGGCAAAACGGTCTGTGCCGCTGTCGTAGCCCATGGCGCCCAGCTTGCCGGGCTCAAGGCTCACCCCGGTGAGCACCGCCCGCGAGGGACCCATGGCGCAGAGCTTTTTGAGCATATCCCTGATATACCCCTCGTCATAGCCGGAGTCCACGTAGGGCTCGCCCAGCATGAGGGTCGCCTCTGTAAGATTGGGGATTATATAGTCCGCCTTTTCGCAGAGGGCGGCCATGCCCTTTACAAAGCTCCGGTCAAAGGCGGCGTAGAGCTTGCCGTTGTCGGCCATTACCGGGTCGGTGAACTTGAGCGCGTCCGGGTACATCTCAAACATGCGCTCCACCAGCCTGAGCTGCTCGAAGGAGCCCAGGTAGCCGGTGTATATGGCGTCCACCTTGAGATCCAGGGTGGCCCAGTGGTCCAGTATGGGCCCCACATCCTCAGTAAGATCACGGAAGGTGTAGCCCGTGAAGCCGCCGGTGTGGGTGGACAGTACCGCGGTGGGGAGCACCGAGCACTCAAGCCCCACGGCAGAGAGCACGGGCAGGGCGACCGTCAGCGAGCATTTGCCCACGCATGAGATGTCGTGTGCCGCAAGTATACGTTTTTGCATAGGTCTTCCTTTCTGCCGCCTTTGTCGGGCGGCATGCCGTTGATTCGAATATGGGCCTAAAGTCTGTGTCCGAAATATACTCTTATATTCTCGTGTACGTGCTGGTATTTTTCCTGAAGGGGCTGCTTTATGCGGCAGAGCCTGTCTGTGCAGTTGGCGCAGCGCAGGGTCGAGTTTGAGCCGTGCCAGAAGCGCTCCGGGTGAGCGGCGTAGCTCCACTCCCAGCGGATGAGCACTATGCACGCGGTGAAAAAGAGGCTCCAGCTGAAAAAGCTCTTTATGAAAAGCATAGGGGTGTACATCATGAAGTGGCCCCAGTCGAAGATGCGGCAGTTGACGCAGCAGCGGTTTTTCATGATGAAGCTCTGGAAGGGGCAGAAGACCATCATGCATATAAGGTCGGACAGGAAATAAAAGAAGGTGAGCAGCACCATCTCCGCGTCGCCGATTATCTTGAACAGGTACATGGACGCGAATACGGAGTTGAAGCACAGCCAGACAAGCATTACCTGCCAGGACTTGATGTTCATGACCTGGACAAAGCGATACAGCTCCGCCCGGTCATAGGGCTCCTCCGGCTCCACATATGTCTGCGGACGGCTTTTACGCCCGCTCATCGTGATGAAGCTCTTGGGCAGCAGGTGCAGGATCATCCCCGCCATCAGGAGTATCCACAGCCCCTCCCTCAGGCCGAATTCCGTCAGGAAGCCGGGACCGACAAAGCCGGCCACCACATCCTTGTGGAAGATGTACAGGTACAGGATCATCAGGAAGATCAGCGCCCTGAAGATAAGGCGGGTGAAGTATACCGCGAACATAGAAGTGACCTTTTTTTTCACACGCTCACTACCTTTTGAAAAACAGTCTCGATCCGGTCCGCCGGATAGCTTTGCTCAAAAGAGCCGGACGGACAGGCTTCACACGCATCTATTATGTACTGTTATGAATTATACCACCCGGATATTTTCCTTGCAAGAGCGATGGCCACCAAAACAAGGGCCAGAGAGCCCGCCGCCACTTCGATGGGGTAGAGCCACAGGCCTTGGGCCGGAAGCAGCAGGGGAAGCAGGGACATGGCACCCGCGGGGGGCATGAAGATGCGGCTTTTGTGCATCAGCAGCATCACCAGAATCATGGCTATGAGGGCGCATACCGTGAGGGGAAAGGCGAATGCTATGTTCAGCATGCGGCACAGATAGCCAAGCAGGGCGCAGAGCACGACGACTATCCAGGCTTTGAAGGGATGGGCGTCGAAGGGATTCCCTGGCTCTGACATGGACACGAAGACCACTATCAGGGGGGGAGCTACAAAATAGAAGTTGTCGGTTATGAGGAAGGCGGCGGCTACGATGAAGAAGAGCACAAAGCGCACGGCCCATATGATGAGCTTTTTGCCGTCCGGGGCCTGCCTTTTGAATTCCCTGGGGCTGCGTATCCCTTTTTTCTCAAGCAGATACTCCCAAACGGCTATGATGCACACGATTATACAAACCGACAGGGGATAGATTATGGTGTCGGTCCGCAGATAAAGGGGCAGTATGGCCGCCGAGATCATGGGGTAGAAGGAGCTGCCGCTTAAAAGCAGGCAGAGTCCGCAGAACACGAATGAGACCATGGTCTTGGGCAGCAGCCCCCCGGGCATGTATACGCTCACGCCCAGCCCGAAGAGGGCGCCCGCCGTCAGAAGCAGGCATATCAGGGGCCGCGTGGCGTTCCACGGGCGGGACGGCACCGCCAGACAGCCTATGGCTATAGCGGCTATCTCGGGGAAGATTATCTCCCGCTGACCGAAGAGCTCGGAGGCGAGCACCATCAGCGTGCTGATGATTATGGCGAGAGAGTAGCGAAGCGGTACATGAAAGCGTGTGTTCATAGCGGCCTCCTCATAGAAAAACAGCCGCCAAAGGCGGCAAGGTGGCGTCTTATTAAAAAAGCGGATATAGAGAAAAAACGCCCTTCGGCGTTTTTTCTGGTGGAGGAGGGTGGATTCGAACCACCGTAGACATTGTCAACAGATTTACAGTCTGCCCCCTTTGGCCACTCGGGAACTCCTCCATATTTAATTGTGGAGCTGGTGGACGGACTCGAACCCCCGACCTGCTGATTACAAATCAGCTGCTCTACCAACTGAGCTACACCAGCGAATCCATAGCACCAGCGCGATTAATATTAGCAGAATAGTTTTGGTTTGTCAACAGTTTTTTATTATTTTACATAACGGAGGCGGTCATGACCATAGCAGAACTTGCCGTTCAGTACAGGGAAAACGCATACAGCCTTTTTGAGAGGGCAAAGGAGCTTAAAAGGCTGGCGCTGAACAGAGGGCTCTGTGAGACGGAGCAACTGAGGCTGCGCATGAGAGCGGAGCTGCTGATGTCCATGTACAGGGAATGCAGCGAGACGGCGCACTATCTGGAGAATTATTACAGGAGGGGAAAATGAGCAGATTCAGATACAAATACAGAAGTCCGGAATACAGGCTGTACAGGGAGTTCATGAACAGTGACGGGGCCGACAACAGCGGCTCGGTCACAAGGCTCAGGGAGAATATGCGCAGAGCCATAGGGGAGGAGCTGACCGACAGGCAGAAGGCCAGGCTGGACAGGTACTCCGCGGGGGGCATGAACATGACGCAGATAGCCGGGGAGCTGCGCGTCAACAGATCCACCGTGAGCAGGACTATAAAAAGGGGACAGAACAGGCTTTGGAAGTGCGTGAGATACGGCGCGATGGATGTGCTGAACGGCAGATAGAACAGGAAATATCATATGAACTATATGGCCCGGGACGCTTTGCCGGGCCATTCCCCTTGCGCGGGAGCGGCCGCTCTGCCGACTGTCCGGCGTTGCAGCGGGAGGTTTTGAGAGTTTTTTTGCGTTGCCCCTTTAAAACGGGGCGGTTTCATGGTATAAATATAATGTTATGTTATAATCTGCGTCAGGCCGGCTGCGCTTTTGCGCCGATCCATATGCTTCGGCCTCGCTGAGCAATTCAGGGATTATGGGGGATAAACTATGTCCTATAAATCGGAGTTTATCAAATTCATGGCCGGCGCCGGCGTTCTGACCTTCGGGGATTTCACCACCAAGAGCGGGCGAAAGACTCCCTACTTCATAAACACGGGAAACTACAGGACAGGGGGACAGATCACCCGCCTGGGCGAGTATTACGCCCGGAATATAGTTGAATCCGGAGAGCGGTTCGACCTGCTGTTCGGCCCGGCCTACAAGGGCATCCCCCTTGTTACGGCGGCGGCCTCCTCCCTCTACAGACTCTATGACCGGGACCACCCCTGGTGCTTCAACAGGAAAGAGGCCAAGGACCACGGCGAGGGCGGCGGCATGGTGGGCAGAGCCCCGAAAGACGGGGACAGGATAGCCATCGTGGA
>JAFRAF010000022.1 GCA_017405545.1 Oscillospiraceae bacterium
AAAGCTCTGCACCTTATAAAACAGATCGTGACGCAGGTTTTTTGCAAAACCGGCGGAAGCGTAGGCGCAGGTATATCCGGCGGTGCCGCCGAAGGCGAGGGAGACTATGGACATAACCACCAGCGTGATGCCCAGTCGTATGACCACATCCATGTTTCCCGGCTCAATGCCGTAGTCTCTCAGATTGGCCATGATAAGAGGGATTATGCACTCGATAAAAACCTCGCAGCTTATGAGCACGGGGGTCAGGATCGATGTGAATTTATATTCTCTTATGCTGGCCGCCAGGCGTTTTATCATTCGTTGACCTCCTTAATGCAGTTGTGGTTTCGGGAAGCCGTTCCCCCTTGGGAACAGCAGGGATTTTTGATATTTGACACTATTTTTTCAAGCGCGGACAGCAGGGCCTCCTGCTCCTGTTCGGACAGGCCCTCAAGTATGGCGTCCTCGTTGGACAGGAGTATCGAGTCTATCTGCTGCTTCTCGATAAGGGCCTTTTCCTTGACGAGTATCAGCTTCTGTCTGCGATCCTCCTCGTCGGGACATATCTCTATAAAGTCATTCTTTTCCAGCCGTCTGAGTATGCCGCATACCGTGGGGTGGCGCAGATTGAAGCGCTGCTCGATATCCCGCTGGCATATGCGGCTGTCCCTGTGTTCACAAAGCCAGTTTAGAATAAAGGACTGGCTGCCGGTGAGCTCCATGGCCTTGAGGGAGCTTATGTTGGCTGAGTCCAGGGCATTGCTGACTATTTTTATCATCACGCCGAAGGGCAGTCGGTTTGTCATACTCACCTCCAAAAGAGTAGCATGCTACGAATTTTAGCACCATCTATTTTTAATGTCAATAGCCAATTGTACTGAAAGAACGCGCAATGACGCACTCCTGTTTGGATACCGTCATGTTCATTGTAAGATATTTCACATTTTAAGAACAATTGAGAATAATTTGTTAAAGGTGGAATGATTGATTGACATGCATTTTATCATTAATTATAATAAGGTTGTTTTGGTATGTTTATAAATAAAAGTGCAGCTTTATTCACGGACAGCGGCATTATTCTATACGGGGTGGGCCTGAACTATGTTTACTGAGCGCGGGGTGATAGTATATTTCTGGCTTGCCGTTTTCGGCTTTGAAATATCATCCTTTCCCATAATGCTGCTGCCCTGGGCCTCGCGGGATCCGGACGAGGGGAGCGCCGCTCTGGTTGTTTTTATCGCTGTGGCTTTTCTGCTGGGGCTTGTACTGGGCTACGGCTCTTTTTACAGGCTCAACCGTTATGTACGGGGCAGACGGGGCTCGCCCGGGCGGGAGAGTGAAAACGCGGATCTGGGGAATAAAAGCCGCTTTGTATTTACATGTGCCGCGGGACTTGCGGCGGACTGGGCATTTTGTGTCGTACTTATGCCCCTTTTGCTGGATATTCTGGGAGTCATATCCGTCCACGCTGTTCTCAAATATCTGGATATAGCCCTGGTGCTCATGTGCTTTCACCTGCGCAATCTGCTCAACAGCAGGGCGTACAGACTGAGCTGTGTGCGCTTCGGGTTCAGGAAGAAAAATGACGGCGGCGAACAGGAACCCGGGGAGGATACAGAGCTGCCGGAAGAAATGCAGCCTGCGGAATAGAATTGCCGTCGAGACCATGAGCCACCCTTAATATGACGGGCGGGGGAGAGTCCCGCGGAGATCGGAGGTAAGCCGTGCGCATAGGAATATGTGACGACCTGATATCGGACAGGATTCATCTGGGCGAACTGGTGAGCGCCTATTATGAAAGCCGCGGTATCCATGTGGATATAGACGAGTTTGAAAGCGGCGAAGAGCTGATGGACGTCTTTGAAAAGGGCAAGTATCAGATCATATTCATGGACGTGTATATGGGCGCCATGTCGGGCGTACAGGCCGCCCGGGCCATAAGGGAGACGGATCCGGCCTGCTCGCTGGTTATTACAACCACCAGCCCCGACCACGCAATAGACAGCTATGAGGTGCACGCCTCTGACTATCTTCTCAAGCCCTTCGGCGCGAGGGAGGTGGAGGAGGCCCTGTCCTGGTGCTCGGAATCCATGGAGGAGCAGCTCAGAGGTATAGAGCTCAGCTTCGGTGAGGAGAAGAGGACCGTCCTTCTGACGGACATAGCGTATATCAGTTCCGAGGGGAAGGGCGCGGAGGTACACACGGCCTCGGGCGAAAAGCTGAACACCGACATGAGCCTCACAGATTTGGAGGGCGACATAGACGATGTGGATTTTCTGCGCTGCCACAAGGGTTTTCTCGTGAATCTCAATCACATTAAAAGACCGGACAACGCCTCATTTATAATGGATACCGGGGAGAGCGTGCCCATATCCGGAGATAACCACGAACGCATAAAGCACGCATTTTTCGATTGGGCCTTTAAACGGGCCTGGGAGAGCAGGTGAGGCCGTGTTGCTGGACAGTCAGACTTATTTGATAATAAAGCTCGCGATAGCGGTTCAGGGCTTTCTTGCGCTGCTGTT
>JAFRAF010000191.1 GCA_017405545.1 Oscillospiraceae bacterium
ATGAAGGTCCTGTATAAGGAAGTTTAGTTTTATTGAATTATTTACCCTCCGGGTGAGCACAATCTACCCGGAGGGATTTTTTTGGACAATTTGGAAACCAACTGTAATGACAGGCTTATTAACCAGGATGAACAGATACGGGAGATGGGCTCGTCCACTCTCGGCGGGGCATGCGGCAAGCGGCTGATACACTGCCTGACGATCGTAGGACAAATAGAGGGACACCAGTTCCTGCCCTCGGATATGAAGACCACAAAATACGAGCACGTCATGCCGCAGCTGGCTGCCGTGGAGGATACCGACGATATAGGCGGGCTGCTGATACTGCTCAATACCGTGGGCGGAGATATCGAGGCGGGCCTCGGAATAGCTGAGCTCATAGCCGGAATGAAAAAGCCCACCGCATCCCTGATACTCGGCGGAGGGCACTCTATAGGTGTGCCGCTGGCTGTGGCCGCGGACAGATCCATAATAGCGCCCTCGGCGGCCATGACCATCCATCCCGTGCGCATGACCGGTGTTGTCATCGGCGTTCCCCAGACATATAATTATTTAAGACGGGTACAGGAGCGGATAGTAAGCTTTATCACTGCGAACTCAAATGTGGGAAGGGAGCGGCTTACCGAGCTTATGCTGAACACCGGCGAATTGGCTGCTGATGTGGGTACGGTCGTGTTCGGGGCTGAGGCCGTTGAGCTGGGTCTTATCGATCAGGTGGGAGGTATTTCGGACGCCTTAGGCTATTTACGTGAAAAAATTGAAAACTTGGAAAAATAAATATTGGATTAATACTCCGAATGTGATATTATAAAATAACTGTGTTTAAATATAGTGCAATATTGCGTTAATAATATCCGGGAGGGATAGAGATGTCCGTATTGTTGTCAATATTCTTAGGCCTTGTTCAGGGTATTACTGAATTCCTGCCTGTATCAAGCTCAGGTCATCTTTCCATTCTTCAGAACCTGATAGGGCTGAAATACAACGGTGACAACCATCTGTTTTTCGACTGCCTTCTCCATCTGGCCACGCTTATCTCAATATGTATCGTCTACTGGAGCGAGATAAAGGCCATGGTGGTTGAGAGCATCGCCTTTATAAAGGGAGATGGGGGGAGAACAGATGAGGGGCGCATGGCGCCCAGCGTCCGCATGGTGTTCCTCATTATAGTGGGCACCCTGCCGCTGTTTTTGCTTGTCCCGTTTTTTGATAAGGTAGAGAGTCTGTACTACAAGACCGCGTTTATCGGCTTTGCCCTTTTGGTGACAGGTACTCTGCTGTTTGTCGCAGATCGCCTGCCGGAGGGTAAAAAGGGAGTCAAGACCGCAAAGATACTGGATGTGGTTATCATAGGCATAGCGCAGGCCATCGCCACTATCCCCGGACTGTCCCGCTCCGGCACCACCATATCCGTGGGTATGGCGAGAGGTCTGAACCGCAAATTCGCCGCGAAGTTTTCATTTTTGCTTTCCATCCCCGCCGTGCTGGGTTCAAACATACTCAGTCTGCTGGATGCGCTCAAGGCCGGCATACGGTGGAATCTGATGCCCGTGTATTTAATCGGCATGATTTTTGCATGTGTTTCAGGCGTCTTCGCCATCAGACTTGTGGAGTCCATGGTGAGCAAGGCCCGTTTCGGTAAGTTCTCCTACTACTGCTGGGCTGTGGGCCTGATTGCGATACTTCTGTCGATCATCCTTTAGGAACTTTTGAGGTGAAATCCAAATGGCACAAAAGAAGAGCTCTGCTTCAAAAAAAAGCGCTAAAAACAGCAGTGCCTCAGCTAAAAGCAAAAAAGCTCAGCGGAAGCCGCTGAGCTGGAGAGACTGCGCCGCATCAACTCAAAGCGCAACGCAGGCACGGTCATATACCTGATTATACTGGTGCTGTCAGTGCTTGGACTGGTGTCGAACGACGGCGTTTTCACCGGCTGGTTTATTGTGCTGCTCAAGGGCCTGTTCGGCTGGGGGTACTGGTTTGTGCCAGTAGCCGCGCTCTGGTGCGCCATACTGCTGTTCGGTTATAAAAAGATGCCTGTTATGAGCCGGGTTTTAGGAATATCCCTCATACCTGTAGCTCTCGGGGCTGTGTATCAGCTCATTGCCGGCGACACATATGAACTCAACAGTTCGGTGTTCAGCGCCCTGTGGAACGGTGGACAGATATTCGAGAGCGGAGGAGCCGTTGGGGGAATTTTCGCCGTAATATTTACATATATTTTCGGGAAGGTCGGCGCGATCGTTTTACAGCTTGCCATCCTTATCATATTTGTCATGCTGGCTCTGCACGTGGGCCCTGCCAGAGTTTTAAGCGGAGCCCGCAGTCTGCACGGGAAGGTCAGGGAGCGTATGCCCGAAAGGCCTGTGGCACAGGAATATGAGGACTATGACGAGCCGAGGCCGGTCGAGCAAAAGCAGGTCCCGGTAACAAGGGTTGAAACGGTAAAGCCGAACCGTGGGAATAAAACCATATCCGCTTTCGATATCCCCATTGACGAAGGAGTATCGGTATCGAAGGAGCTGCCGACAACACGTACAGAGGTGCCGGACGACAGCGGCATAACCGCTGAGGCCGCCGAGCCGGTCCAGACTAAGCCGGAGCGCAGATCCCTGTTTGACAGCTCTGCCGGGGTAAAGACTCCCGACCAGTTTTTGAATGAAGACAGCGCCGTTCAGGACGAGGAGGTCATCAGCGTATCTCCGGAGCTGGCGGCAGAGACACAGCAGCAAAAGCCCGAGCCCGTTAAGATAAACGGAAAAAAGAGCAGGGAAAAGACCGAATCACTGGACAATGAGATGAGCAAAATAGAGGAGGAAATAGCTGACTCAGCCGCCCATGAGGAGTACCGTTTCCCGCCCCTTGAGCTGCTCAGCGGGGGCACGGGCCGGACGAGCGACATATCCGGAAGCGAGGTCCAGCAGATAAAAGAGCGGCTTGAGATGACTCTGCACAGCTTCGGCATCAACTCTGTCATTTCCAACATCACCCGCGGGCCCTCGGTCACAAGATACGAGCTGGAGCTTGAGATAGGCGTAAAGCTCAACAAGCTCACAAGCCTGTCCGAGGATATATCCCTTGCTCTGGGTGCGTCCGGCGTCAGGATAGCGGCCATCCCAAACAAAATATCCACCGTGGGAATAGAGGTGCCCAACAGGAATATCAGCACTGTGTATCTCAGGGATATAATAGACTCCCAGGAGTTCAGGAAGGCCAGTTCAAACCTCACATTCGCCATGGGTGAGGGCATAGGCGGCAACGCTGTAGTCGGCAATATCGCCAAGCTTCCCCACCTGCTCGTGGCCGGTACCACCGGCTCCGGCAAATCCGTGGCCCTGAATTCTCTGATATTGAGCATACTCTACAAGTCCAAGCCGGACGACGTGAAGTTCATCCTCGTTGACCCGAAAATGGTGGAGTTTAAGATTTACAACGGCATCCCGCACCTGCTTGTGCCTGTGGTCACCGAGGCGAAGAAAGCCGCGGGTGCGCTGCAGTGGGCGGTCGTTGAGATGATGAAGCGCTATGCACTGTTTTCCGACACCGGAGCCAGGGACCTGAAGTCATATAACGAGCTCTGCGCCAACAACGAGGAGCTGGAGA
>JAFRAF010000192.1 GCA_017405545.1 Oscillospiraceae bacterium
AAGAGGTGATGCCGCTGACAAGTACCACCTGATAGCCGTCCTCTTCCAGAATGTGCTGCAGATAACTGAAGGTGCAGTAGATCGTCGGATCACCGAGCGTCAGATAGACGACATTTTTACCCTGGTCAAGATATTTTTCCAGCAGCTTTGCACCCCTGCGATGCTCCTCCTCAATCTTTGCCCGGTCCCTGATCATAGGCATGTAGATTGGTACCAGGGTCTTTTCGGCGATTTCCGGTACGGCTGCTGCGGCAATTTTGTAGGCGACAGATTTTTCCGCTTCTTTCCCCGGAATTGCGATCACCTCGTTTTCCCGTATAAGACGTACGGCTTTTAATGTCATAAGCTCCGGGTCGCCGGGCCCTATCCCAACGCCGTAAGCGCTTCCTCTCATATGTCTTGCTCCTTCTATTCGCTTTTCAGATCCTGCCCGGCTCAGACAGCACACGCCCTGCCGGTGCTGTTATCCGGCTTAAATCGGCACTTCGCGTCGGCGCGGCCATGCAAAAACCGGGAGGGGTATTCCCTCCCGGCATATGTGTATACTCAGGACAGCTTTGGGTCTGCCCCATTTCCGCGCAGGAATCGCTTACTCGTCCCTGTTGTGCCAGACATTCTGGATATCGTCGTTGTCGTCCATGAGGTCCAGCATCTTTTCAAACTTCTTTATATCCTCAGGGTCCGTCAGAGCGATATAGTTCTGGGGAACCATCTCTATCTGCGCCGACAGGAAGCTGTACTTCCCTTCAAGAGCCGCGCACACGTCGTTGAAGCTGTCGGGGTCAGTATATACCTCGTACACGCCCTCCTCGGGGATAAAGTCGTCTGCTCCGGCTTCCAGCGCGTCCTCCATGACCGTATCCTCCTCAAGGTCGCCGTCCTCATTGTTGATTATGATGACGCCCTTCTTGTCGAAGGACCAGGACACGCACCCGGAGGCGCCCATGTTCCCGCCGTATTTGTCAAAGAGATGGCGGACCTCGGAGGCTGTTCTGTTGCGGTTGTCGGTCATGGCCTCGACTATAACGGCCACGCCGCAGGGGCCGTAGCCCTCGTAGGTCACGCTCTCATAGTTGTCGGTATTGCCGCTGCCGAGAGCCTTTTCAATGGTGCGCTTGATGTTGTCGTTGGGCATGTTGGCCGCCTTGGCCTTTGCGATAACGGTGGCAAGGCGGGAATTGTTGGCGGGGTCGCCGCTGCCTCCCTCTTTGACGGCCACGATCATCTCACGGGCGATCTTTGTGAAGGCCTGAGCGCGCTTCGCGTCGGCCGCACCCTTCGTCTTTTGTATGTTATGCCATTTGGAATGTCCTGACATTTTCTGTCCTCCCATGGTTATTTTCCAAGATATTTTAGCACATGTTTCGGCCCATTACAAGGAAAAGTTATCATTTATCGGACAAATCGCATATTCATCCCGGACTGCCGCACAAAAAAGCATGGCACCTGTGCCCAAAGCCGGAAAAAACACAAGCCGCCCCATTGTGTGAGGCGGCTCTGTATCTACTATTCGTCCTCTTCCTCTTTTTTGCCCACCAGTACCTTTTTCAGCTTGGCGAAACGGGGCATGCCGTTTTCCCATACTCTGTGTGACTCGCCCTGTATGAGAGGCAGAGCGTATTCGATGAAATCGTCCGTGACGTTGTTGCCGTCCTCGGTTATCCAGCCCAGGGGAACCTTCTTCTCCAGATTGGCGACAGCGTAAAGGGGCACCAGCTCGGGAATACAGACATATTTTCCGCCCACATAGCCGCGCTCGAAGGCCACCATCTTTCCCGTCTCACCCTTTAAGGCGCTCTGTACCGCCGTCCTGCCTGCCAGCACAGCCTCTTCAATATCCGTGCCGGAGGCCAGATGGGCTCCGGCGCGCTGGAGCAGGGACAACTCTATTCCCCTGACCTTGGCGCCCGTGTGCTCCTTCACCCTGGCCGCGAGTATGGCGGCAAGGCCGCCCAGCTGGGCATGTCCGAAGCCATCGGTGGCCGAGGTCTTGGCCTCGGAGACGAAGGTACCGTCGGCATAATGCAGGCCTTCAGAGACTGCCACAAGGGCGCTTCCCCGCCTTCTGTAGACATGCTCCACGTCCCAGAGGAACTTATCCATGTCAAAATTCATCTCCGGCAGATATATGAGGTCGGGCCCGCAGTCAATGATACGCGCAAGAGAGGATGAGGCGGCCAGCCAACCGGCGTGTCTGCCCATGATCTCAATGATAGTGATGACCCCTGTGTCATAGACCATCGTGTCCTTATAGACCTCCGCGCAGGTGGTGGCGATATATTTCGCCGCGCTGGGAAAGCCCGGGCAGTGGTCCGTACCGTAGAGGTCGTTGTCTATGGTCTTGGGTATGCCCATCACGCGGCATTCCCAGCCCTGCTGCTCCATGTAGCGGCTGACCTTGGCGCAGGTATCCATGGAGTCGTTTCCACCGTTGTAGAAAAAGTAGCGAACGTTGTATTTCTTGAACGTCTCAAGTATGCGCTTGCAGTCCATGTCGTTCA
>JAFRAF010000193.1 GCA_017405545.1 Oscillospiraceae bacterium
CTACGAGTGCGGCATGTCTGTGGAGAATTACAACGATATCAAGGAAGGCGACCAGATAGAAGCCTTCATTATGGAGCAGAGAAAGGACTGATAGAGGAGGTCTGTCATGGCTTCGAACAAGACCGGAAGAACAAACGACGATATACAGAGGGTGGTGAGCACCCTCTTGCGCTCTGTCAAAGACCCAAGGGTCCAGCAGGGCCTTGTGAGCATAACCGCCGTGGAGACCACGGGAGATATGCGCTACTGCAAGGTGTATCTGAGCGTGCTGGGACTTGAGTCGGAGAAGGAGTTTATGAAGGGGATGAAGTCCGCCTCCGGATGGCTGAGAAAGGAGCTTGGAAGCAAGCTCAGGCTCCGCTACACGCCGGAGCTGGTCTTTGAGCTGGATCACTCCATTGAGACAGGCGCCAGGATCAATAAGATTCTTGAAGAACTGGATATACCCGGAGAGGATGGGGAAGATGACGCTGACTGAGACCTGTAAATGGCTTATGGACCGCGACCGCTATCTGATAATAACCCACATCCGCCCCGACGGTGATACGCTCTGCTCCGCCGCCGCCCTTGTGCGGGGACTGAACGGGGCGGGGAAGACCGCGTATTTGCTGGCAAATCCCCAGGCTACGAACAGATATACCCGTTTTATGGGACGGTATTTCGCCCCCGAGGGCTATGAGTATGAGCATGTCATATCCGTGGACACCGCCGCCGAGGGTCTGTTTCCCCAGGGCGGGGAGAGCTATACCGACAAGGTAGAGCTGGCCATTGACCACCACGCATCCAATACGGGCTACGCGGAAAAGAGCTTCGTGGTGTCCGAGAAGGCCTCCTGCGGCGAGATAATCTATGACCTGCTCATGGATATGAACGGCGGCATTGATGAGGAGACCGCCGCGCTGCTCTATATAGCCGTGTCCACCGACACGGGCTGTTTCGTCTACGCCAATACCACGGCGGAGACCCTGCGCACCGCCGCTGAGCTGGTGGAGGCGGGGGCGCCCAACGGGGAGCTGAACAAATTCCTCTTCAGGACAAAGGCGAAAAGCCGCATAGCACTTGAGACCAGCGCCATGAACGGCATAAGATTCTATCGGGACGGCAAGGTCGCAATAATCGCGGTAAGCCGCGATATGATAGCCGAGAGCGGTGCTGACGAGGACGCGCTGGACGATTTGGCCTCGGTACCCGGACAGATAGAGGGCGTGGTCGTGGGCATAACCGCCAGAGAGATAGGCGAGGGCGTCACCAAGATGTCCGTGCGCACGACCCCGGAGGTAAGTGCTAACGAGATTTGCTCAAAATTCGGCGGAGGGGGCCATTTTATGGCCGCGGGCTGCACCATGGAAAAGCCGCTTTATGAGGCGGTGAAGCTCATCGCAAAGGCGGTTGACGAGGTGTGGAAGTAGATGCCAAGCGGAATACTTATCGTGGACAAGCCCCGGGACTGGACCTCCTTCGACGTGGTGGCAAAGCTCCGCAGGATATACGCTGAGCGGCGCGTCGGTCACAGCGGTACGCTGGACCCCCTCGCGACGGGGGTGCTTGCGGTGTTTCTGGGTAGGGCCACAAGGGCGATTGAGTTCTGCGAGGCCGACGATAAGGAGTACTTGGTCCGCATGCGCTGCGGGCTCGTGACAGATACCCAGGACATAACGGGCAATGTCATAAGAGCGGAGGGGGGCGATGTGTCCTCTGAGGAGCTTGCAGAGCTCCTGCCGGAGTTCACCGGGCCCCAGACCCAGATCCCGCCCATGTATTCGGCTGTCAAAATGGGGGGCAAAAAGCTCTATGAGCTGGCCCGGCAGGGCAGGCAGGTGGAGCGCAGGCCCCGGGAGATAGAGATAAAGACCCTCGAGCTGCTGGGCAGAGAGGACGGGGATTTCATTCTCCGCGCGGTCTGCTCAAAGGGCACATATATAAGGACCCTCTGTCACGACATGGGCGAACGCCTTGGCTGCGGCGCCGTGATGAGCGGGCTTCGCCGCACACGGGCCGGGAGCTTCAGCATAGCCGAGGCCGTAACCATTGAAAAGGTGATCAAAGCGGCGGAGCGGGGAAGCGCTGAGAGCCTTTTAAGACATGTAGACAGCGTTTTCATGGCATATCCTGCCGTGACTGTCGACGCTGAGGGCGAGAAACGCTGCAGGAACGGAAATGATATACCCATTGAGCTGGATAAAGACGGCTTATATCGTGTATATAACGGCGAAGGCGCGTTTCTGATGCTCGGAAGCTACAGACAGGGCTTCTTATTCACGGAAAAAAGCTTTTTTGAGGTGTAAGATATGGATAAAGTGAAAAGAGTTATCGCGCTAGGCTTTTTCGACGGTGTGCACATCGGCCAC
>JAFRAF010000194.1 GCA_017405545.1 Oscillospiraceae bacterium
CCCCTGCCGCCGCTGTTGTTGAATGGGTGTTCAGACTTGCAGCAGAGGGCCTGAGCGGAGACGCGATAGCCCGTGTCCTCAATGCAAGCGGTATAAACAGCCCCCTTGCGTACAGGCTCAGTGGTTCAGTGAGCTTTACAGACTGCATAGCGGAGGGTCGATATTATTGGACGGGAAACTCGGTGCGGGCCATACTAAGAGACGAGCGCTACACCGGAAACACGGTGTATGCAAAGCGCAGACGTGACAAAAGGAGCGGGAAATGCGTCAGGAATCCTCCGGAGGAACGACTTGTATGCCGCGGCGCCCATGAGGCGATCATAAGCGAAAAACTCTTCAAAAAGGCCAACATGGGAGCGAGAACAGCCAAAGCCGCGAGCGGGAACGGAGTCAGCCCAGGCATAAGAATACTCTGCGGCAGATGCGGTCGCAGCATGCGGCGCATGCCTGTCAGGGAGCCTTATTACAGCTGCGTGACGAAAATGAGCGGAGCAGGCCTTGGCTGTCCGGGCTGCCGTATAAGGGAAGCGGAACTGAATTCGCTTGCCTTCACGGCGCTTTACGCTATCCTGCTATGTGTATCGGATACTGACGGGGTGATGAGCATGCTGCACGGCAAATACTTAACGGAGCTTGAAACGGTTTACGGGCTCATAAGGAAACTGAAGTCAAAGCTGAATCGTATCGACGGTGAGAGAAGAAGGGCATACGACGACTGCGAAAGAAGGCTTATTGATGAGGATGCATATCTGCTTTGCTTAAAACAGCGGGATGAGCAATACAGTCAGATCCTTGAGCTTTTGGAAAGGGAAGGCGAGAAGCTCCGTGCACTGGAGAAAAAGTGTCGGGAGACTGATGTGAAAGCGGATATAACATCCGTTCTTCGGGACTGCCTGAAGGGCGAGGGGAGATGTCTGATCGGGGCTTTGACCATATGGCCGGAGTACCGGGTGGATATAGAGCTCAACTGCAGGGACCCGTTTGCCGATACCGTCGGTCAGCTTTAATGTTTTTGCGTTCCTGCGTTACAGCAGCGGACGATGGATGGAGCGGCACGGGCTTTGAAAGGCCGGCGTTCAAAGAGCTGCTGGAGGATATAAAAAAGGGCCTTGTAGGTCTTGTTATCACCAAGGACCTGTCAAGGCTGGGGCGGGACTATATCATGACCGGATACTATATCGAGAGATGGTTCCCGGAGCACAGAGTCAGATACATCGCCGTCAACGACGGCATAGACACAGGCCGCCGGGGGGGAGGGATGGATGTTTCCCCCTTTATAAATGTCGTCAATGACATGTACGCCGCGGACATATCCAGAAAGGTCAGAAGCGCCCTGGACGCGAAAAAACGCGCGGGACGCTTCATAGGCTCCGGAGCGCCGTATGGTTACGTAAAGTCACCGGAGGATAAAAACAGACTTGTAATACGCGGTGATGCGGCGGAGGTAGTCAGGCGTATATACAGGGAGTATATCTCGGGACGGTCAATGTCGGCAATTGCCTCCGGCCTGAGCCGGGATACGGTGCCCACTCCGTCACAGTTAAAGCGTTCGGGCAGACAGGCAGCGGCCTGGAATGAGAGGACCGTAAAGCATATACTCACAAATCCCACCTACTGCGGCTGCATGACACAGAATAAAAGCGTAAAGCTCAATCACAAATCGGATATGCGGGTGCTGCTTCCGAGAGACGAGTGGATATGCGTTGAAAACGCAAATGAGGCGATAGTGAGCAGAGAGTGCTTCGAACCGGTCGGTAAGCTTAGGGAGGAGAGACGGGCGGGGATCTGGCGTCAGCCCCGTAACACAAACAGCTGAAGCGACAGCAGGGGGGACCGATTTCGCTACAGCCGAGGAGCTTGGCATAGAAGCGATCCGGGCCCCGGGCCTGCCCGGGAAGACGGCGCCGGAGAGCTCAGCCGTGATAATCAGAGATGCCATATATAGTATTTTGAGAGAACGAGGTGCGTTGAAATGAAAGCTGTAACAGTGGGCTTTGCCATGTGCGGCTCATACTGTACATTTGAGAAGGCCTTTGCGGCCCTTGAGCACATGAAAGGCCTTTACGCGGATATCGTACCCATAATGTCGGGCAACGCCGCAGGTGTGGATACCAGGTTCGGGAGGGCGAAGGAGCATGTGCACAGGCTGGAGAGCATTTGCGGAAAGGAGGTGCTGACCACTATCCCTGAGGTGGAGCCTTTGGGCCCCCAGGGACTGCTGGATATCATCGTTATAGTTCCGTGCACGGGAACCACCCTTGCGAAGATCGCAAACGGCATCAGCGACAGCTCCGTCACGATGGCGGCAAAGGCCCACCTGCGCAACGGAAGACCGCTTTTGATAGCCCTGTCAACGAATGACGCCCTCTCCGGTAATGCGGAGAATCTGGGCAGACTGCTGAACAGAAAAAACGTGTTCTTTGTGCCTATGGGGCAGGACGACCCGCTTGCAAAGCCAAATTCCCTCTCCGCCGATTACGAGAGGATACCCGAGGCTATAGACTGCGCTGTCAGGGGCGTACAGCTGCAGCCGCTGCTGCTTTGAGGCTTAGAATCCTTTGTATTCCTCAGCTTCGCGGCAATAGAAGTTTGCGGACCGGCGGTTTGCCTCAATTTCTTCGGGTCGCAATGGAAGCACAACTGTGGCAGGGCTGCCCATCACCATTGAGCCCTCCGGTATTACAGTCCGCTGCGTGACAAGAGAACCGGCTCCCACGATGCAGTTCTTTCCGATCACGGCCCCGTTGAGTATGATAGAGCCCATGCCTATGAGACAGTTATCACCGACCGTACAGCCGTGCAGGATGGCTCCGTGGCCCACGGTGACGCCCTCACCAACGGATAATGGATAAGCGGCGTCGGCATGGAGGACGCAGTTGTCCTGTATGTTGCTCATCTGACCCACCTTTATGTCAGCCATTTCAGCCCGAATGACCGCGCCGAAGTAGACGCTGATGTTTTCGCAGAGCGTAACTCTGCCGAGTACGGTTGCGTTTTTTGCCACAAAGGCGCTGCTGTGTATGACCGGACTGTCCATAGTTCGGCTCCTTTCTGCCCCAAAAAAGGCCGCCGGTGTTTTCATCGGCAGCCTTTTTGCAATTCGTTGGATAATTATGATGTATTTATAGAAGCGTTACACCGGCGGCCTTGCAGATTTCCAGTGTCTCATCATCCCAGACTCCGGACTGTACCTCTCCAATGTGGGCGCAGCCCATAAGCAGCATGCACAGACGGGACTGGCCGATGCCACCGCCGATGGTCAGGGGGAGTCTGCCGCTCAAAAGAGCGCGGTGGAAGGGAAGCTCCTTTCTCTCTTCACAGCCGGCGGCTATGAGCTGGCGCATGAGGCTCTCGCTGTCCACACGAATTCCCATGGATGAAATCTCGAATGCCCGGTCAAGGACCTCGTTTCTGAAAATGATGTCTCCGTTTAGCTCCCAATCGTCGTAATCCGGGGCTCTTCCGTCATGCTTTTTTCCGGATTTAAGCGTCTTGCCTATCTGCATGATAAATACTGTGGGGTGTTCCTTTGTGATCTCATCCTCGCGCTCCGAAGGGCTCAGCTCCGGGTACATGTCCTCCAGCTCCTGGCTGGTTATGAAGAACACTTCCCTGGATAGCCTTGTGCTGATCTGGGGGAACTCCCATCTGAGCTCGTCACAGGTTATGCATATGGCCTCCACGATGCGTCGGACGGTTCCTTTTAAAAAGTCCAGATTCCTGTCCTCGGCGGCTATCACTTTCTCCCAGTCCCACTGGTCGACATATACGGAGTGCAGGTTGTCGAGTACGCTTTCATCTCTGCGAATGGCGTTCATATCGGTGTAAAGTCCCTTGCCCTCATAGAAATCGTACTTCTTCAGCGCCCAGCGCTTCCACTTCGCGAGGGAATGGACAACCTGATATGTATGTCCCTCAACAGCGGGGACGTCGAAGGAAACAGGACGCTCAACTCCGTTGAGGTCATCGTTAAGACCCGTGTCGGAAGCGACAAACAGGGGCGCAGAGACGCGCTTCAAATTCAGCGCAAGCCCGAGATTCTTCTGAAAATACTGCTTGATAAACTCAATTGCCCTCTGTGTTTCATACACATCGAGGACCGGCTTGTAACTTTCCGGGATAATGCAGTGGGTCATATGAATCCTCCTAACGTGTTATATCTGCTCAGCCGACCAAAAACATAAAAACACAAACGGCAGAGGCGGCTTGAAAAACAATTCATGACCACATTGCCGTTTTACAGAAAATATTTTACATTAAGGCTAAATGTTTGTCAAGTTTTTTGCCTGCTAAAGTAAAAATGCTTGACAAGTATTTTTTAAGAATGTAAAATCAATATGTATTTGTGGATAATGGCGTTCACCAATGCAAATGAAGGGGGTATCTTTCACCCTTCTGCGGCGGGGGCGCTTTTTTGTTTTTTGATTGATTGGAGGAGCCATGACAAAGTATGTATTTGTAACAGGCGGAGTTGTCTCGGGACTTGGGAAAGGGATTACAGCGGCGTCCCTCGGCAGACTGCTGAAGGAACGGGGCCTGAAGGTCGCGGCGCAGAAGCTTGACCCCTATGTAAATGTGGATCCCGGCACCATGAGCCCGTATCAGCACGGCGAGGTCTACGTGACCGAGGACGGCGCGGAGACCGACCTGGACCTTGGCCATTACGAGCGCTTCATAGACGAGGACCTTAACAAGTACTCCAATCTCACCACGGGTAAGGTCTATGCCAGCGTTCTCGCGAAGGAGAGGCGAGGGGAGTATCTGGGCAGCACTGTTCAGGTGATACCCCATATTACAAACGAGATCAAAGAATTCATATACAATGTGGGCTTAAAGACCGGGGCTGACGTGGTCATCACGGAGATAGGCGGCACCACCGGCGATATTGAGAGCCAGCCCTTTATCGAGGCCATACGCCAAGTGGGACATGAGGTGGGCCGGGAGAACTCCCTGTACATTCATGTGACCCTGGTGCCCTACTTAAAGGCCTCGGGGGAGCATAAGTCCAAGCCCACACAGCACTCGGTGAAGGAGCTGCAGGGGATGGGCGTGTCCCCTGATATAATCGTGCTGCGCTGTGATGAGCCCATAACCGAGGAGGGTATATTCAAGAAGATAGCCGGCTTTTGCAATGGGAGACAGGACTGCGTGGTGGAAAACGTGACCCTGCCTGTTTTGTATGAGGCACCCCTGATGCTGGAGAGAGGCGGTTTGTCGCGCATAGTGTGCAGAGCGCTGGCTCTTGATCCGCCGGAGCCCGATTTGAGCGTGTGGAAGACCATGGTGGAGAATATCAAAAACCGCCGGTATAAGGTAACGGTGGCCCTTGTGGGCAAATATGTCCAGCTCCATGACGCCTATCTCTCAGTGGTTGAGGCCCTTTCGCACGCGGGCTATGCTCTGGGCACCGAGATAAAGATGAGATGGGTTGATTCGGAGAGTCTGACAGACGAAAGCCTGGATTCCGTCCTCGAAGGCGTTGACGCGGTCATAGTCCCCGGCGGCTTCGGTCAGCGGGGGATAGAGGGCATGATACTCGCGGCGCGATACGCCAGGGAGAACAATATACCCTATCTGGGCCTGTGCCTCGGCATGCAGATAGCGGTGATAGAATTCGCCAGAGATGTGGCCGGAATGGAAAAGGCCAACTCCCGGGAGTTTGATGAGAACGCGGCCTATAAGGTGATAGATTTTATGCCGGGACAGAACGACGAGATCGACAAGGGAGGCACCCTCAGGCTGGGAGCTTATCCCTGTGTTGTAAAGGAGAATACCCTGCTCCAGCGCTGCTACGGCGCAAGTCAGATATCCGAGCGGCATCGTCACAGATATGAGTTCAACAACGAGTATCGGGAGAAGCTTACGGAGGCCGGACTGATCATCGGAGGCACCTCTCCGGACGGAAATCTTGTAGAAACAGTAGAATTATCTGGACACCCGTTTTTTATGGGTGTACAATATCATCCGGAGTTCAAGAGCAGACCCAATAAGGCGCACCCGCTGTTTCTGGAGTTCGTCAGGGCTGCCCTTGATAAACATGGAGGTAAGAACTGATGTGCGGAATTGTAGGTTTTACCGGCTCCCAGGAGGCAGCCCCCGTACTTTTGGACGGTCTGAAAAGATTGGAATACAGGGGCTACGACTCAGCCGGTATTGCGATACAGAAAGACGGAAAGATATCCATGGTAAAGACCTCCGGACAGATAAGCAAGCTCTATGAAAAGACTCATGACGGCGGCGATCTGTCCGGCAATACGGGCATAGGACACACACGCTGGGCCACCCACGGGGCGCCTACGGACTTGAATGCCCATCCCCATCTCTCCAACGACGGGAGATTTGCCATTGTACACAACGGCATAATCGAGAACTATGCCGCCCTGCGTGATGAGCTGATCGGCAAGGGCTTCGTGTTCCTCAGCGAGACGGATACGGAAGTCATAGTCCACCTGCTGGACTATTATTACGCGGGAGACCTGAAGACCGCTGTCATGAAGACAGCGTCGAGGCTTGAGGGTTCATACGGACTCGGCGTGCTTAGTTCTGAACATCCGGGCACGCTTTTCGCTGTCAAGGAGGCCAGCCCCCTTATATTGGGCCTGGGCGTTGGTGAGAACTACTTCGCCTCGGATGTGACGGCGCTTGTGAAGCATACGAAGAACGTCATCTACCTGGAAGACGGGGAATTCGCCGAGCTCACGCCGGAGCGCATCACCGTGTTCGACTGCACCGGGCAGGAGATAAACAAATCCGTGTCCAGAGTAATATGGGACGTTGAGGCGGCCGAAAAGGGCGGGTATGAGCACTTCATGCTCACGGAGATAATGGAGCAGCCGCGAGCGCTCAAGTCCACCATAGAGCCCAGAGTGAGAGACGGTCGGATAGTCCTTGAGGGACTTGATGAACTGGAAAAGGACATCGGCAGCATAAACAAGATATTCATCACCGCCTGCGGCTCCGCCTATTACGCAGGCTGTGTAGGACGATACGTGATCGAAGAACTATGCAGAGTGCCCGTGGAGACTGATCTCGCCAGCGAGCTCAGGTACAGAAATCCCATAATCGATGAAC
>JAFRAF010000195.1 GCA_017405545.1 Oscillospiraceae bacterium
CGTGTCCGCTCTGCCGGATGAGATAGTCATGAGATACTACGGCTGCGGTTCGCCCATCCCGGATAAGATTGAGGGATGCACCGTGCTGGATCTGGGCTGCGGAACTGGTCGGGACGTCTACGTTGTCTCCAAGCTGGTGGGGGAGAAGGGCCGTGTCATCGGCGTGGACATGAACGACGACCAGCTGGCTGTGGCGGAGAAGTACAAGGCGGAGATGGCCGAGAAGTGGGGCTTTTCCAATGTGGAGTTCAAAAAGGGCTACATCGAGGACCTGTCCTCCGCCGGTATAGAGGACAACTCCGTTGACCTGGTCATATCCAACTGTGTAATCAATCTCTCCCCGGATAAGCAGAGCGTATTCGCCGAGATAAGAAGAGTGCTGAAAGATGGCGGCGTACTCTATTTCAGCGATATATTCGCGGACAGAAAGGTGCCGGACGGGATAAACACTCATCCCCTCCTGCTTGGCGAGTGCCTGGGCGGCTCCATGTCCTACGACGCCTTCCGGGAGATCATGGAGCGCAACGGCTGGGATGATTACGAGATCGTCTCGTCGCACCCCTCGCCCATCAATAACCCCGAGATAGAGAAGCTGGTGGGCGATATCAAGTATACTTCCGACACCGTTCGCGCTGTGAAGAGTGAAAAAGCGGCGTCCTGCTGCTGTCAGCCCGCCACGGATAAGACATTTGCCGTGCCTTACGAACAGTCAGGCGACAGCTGCTGCGGCACCACCTCAGGGGGCTGCTGCTGCGGAGGCGGCTCCGGAGGTTGCTGCTGCTGAGCAAAAACCTTACGGCCGACTTTGTAAACTGATTATATCAACAACTCACAAATAACCAAATACAGCAAAACTTCAGCCCGAAACAGGACAATTCGTCTTGCTTCGGGCTGTTGTGATGTTCCTATGTCAAACGAGGATCTTCTGATTATTATATCCGTTCGAATACCAATGTCGCCTGGATTCGGTC
The DNA here is from genome assembly GCA_017405545.1 of Oscillospiraceae bacterium. GTDB lineage: Bacteria > Bacillota > Clostridia > Oscillospirales > Oscillospiraceae > RGIG2311. The sequence continues at coordinate 972 of JAFRAF010000195.1, forward strand.
GCCACCCATGAGGCCCTTACTGCCTCCATTTGCTGTAGTAATGGTGTGGAGACGATAGCCTTTGGCGGCCTGAGCATTGATAACATTTTCCAGTTCTGTCAGGTTTCCAGAACCTGTACCTATAAATTTCTCTTTCAAAGTCACCTGCAGAACAACATACTGAAGGTCAGCACCGGATGCGTTTGAAAAGCTTCCGGCTTCTTTCATTTTTTCGAATGCCATTTTAATATTCCTTTCTTTTTTATGTATCTGTAAGAACCTGCTGGTCTTTCAGCGATTGAAATACTTAGATTCCAGCTGCGATTTTGATAGATTCCCGGTATTGTTCAGCTGGTGCTATGTCAACAAATACAACAGTTTTGTCATTATTCACTTTCTACAATCGCTTCAAGAAGATTGCAGCCAGCATCGGACGCCCAGACGCCCGACCCCATGATTTACGGCACACAGCCGCAACGGTGGCCATTGCGAACGGAGCCGATATTAAATCAGTTCAAGATATGCTCGGCCATGCAACAGCATCTTTCACTCTGAATGTGTACGCCCATACATCGGAGCAGATGATGAAAGATACAGCTGCAAGAGTTCAAAGCTACTATGACGGCATTCGCAAGCAAGGATAAAAAAGCCCCTGCCGGAGTTAATCCGACAGGGGTAATTTATGCTCAAAAAGGGGTATTTCAAAGCTGGTAGGGGTAAAAGTTGGGGTAAATGAAAACTACCGTTTTCTAAAAGAGAATAATAATAAGCAAAAATGCAAGGAAAAACAAGAAAACAGCCCTAAATCAGAACAATTTAGAGCTGTTTGTTGGCGGAGAAGGAGGGATTTGAACCCTCGCTTCGCTCATCACGAACTACTCCCTTAGCAGGGGAGCCCCTTCGGCCACTTGGGTACTTCTCCGTACGATGTTAAATTACAACAGATGGGGTCAGGGTGGGGACGAGTTCCGCATCTGAACTCTCCCACCCCTGTATGGCGGAGAGAGTGGGATTCGAACCCACGGTGCGTTGCCGCACGACGGTTTTCAAGACCGCTCCGTTATGACCGCTTCGGTATCTCTCCACGGTTGCGCTTAAAGGCAAGAGGTATATTATCATATATAAATAACTTTGTCAACAACTAATCACGTTTTTGTTTGACAATGCCGCCTTCAAATCTGAGCTTCCCGTCGCAGTAGAGCCCTATGGCCTGGGGGAGCACCAGCCATTCGGCGTTTTGCGTTATGCGGGCCTGCAAGCTCTGCACCGTGTCGTCGTCCAGGACCTCCACGGCCTTTTGCAGGATGATAGGCCCCTGACATGGCTCCTCGGTGACGAAGTAGGCCGTGGCCCCCGTTATCTTTGCCCCGCGGCGGAGGACCTGTTCGCAGAGCTTTTCCCCGTCGGGGTCCGCGTCGGGGAAGGCGGGGAGCAGGGAGGGGTGCACGGCTATGATCCTGTTAGGGAAGGCCTTCGGCAAGGTCCTGTATATGGGCTGGGTATAGCCCGCCAGCACGACAAGCTCTATATCCATATCCCGGAGCTTGCGGAGGACGGCCTCGTTATAGCTCGCGTCGTTGGGGAAGATGCTCCTGTCCACAGTGAAGCAGGGGATGCCGGCAGCCTCCGCCCGCACCAGCGCGTAGGCCTGTGGATTCGATGAGATGACCGCCGTGAGCTCGCAGTTTTTCAGGTCGCCGAAGAGCTTGCTGTCTATGAGCGTCTGAAGATTTGTGCCGCCGCCGGACACCAGCACAGCAGTTCTTACCATGTATGTAGCCCCCTTGTGCACTTGAGTCAATATGTAAATACACTTTAAATTTCTGATTTAATCGGGTGCAAAACTGTTTATAATATGTTATTATATAATAAGGAATATTGCAAGATTTTTTATACTTTTACATACATTATGGGGTGAGAATAATGCCTTGCTGCGTAAAATGCGTCTCGAGCGGAGCGAAGCGGATAGCGGACGGAGTGTTTGAGATGTTCATCTCCGCGCCGGAGATAGCCGACGCCGCCCGGCCGGGACAGTTTATCCATATCAAATGCGGGGAAGAGAGGATCCTCAGACGGCCTATAAGCATATGCGACGTCGGAAACGGTATAATCCGCATAGTGTTTGAGGTCAGGGGGGAGGGCTCCCGATGGCTGTTTAATCGCCACGAGGGCGATGTGCTGGATGTGCTGGGACCCCTTGGGAACGGCTTTGACATCCCCGACGGCCGGGTACTGCTGGCGGGCGGAGGCATCGGTGTCGCGCCCCTGCTCTTTGTCTCCCATCACCGTTTGGGACGCTGCGATGCCGTGCTGGGATACAAGGGCGCTGACAAGAGCGCTCTCC
>JAFRAF010000196.1 GCA_017405545.1 Oscillospiraceae bacterium
ACGGTGTCCTTTTTCATCCCGGGCGGAGCCACATAGACAGCGTCCAGGTCCACAGCCCCGTGGATGCCGCTGATGCCGCCCTTGCTGGTGTACTGCCAGCCGTAGAGCGTCTGGCCCTTCCGGATCACCGGCGGGCTCTGTTTCTTCCCGTTGTTGGAGCCGTACTTGGCGATCCACCACGGCTGGTTGATGCTGTGGGACGGCAGCACGCTGTTGTACCAGTACTGGTTGCAGTAGACGCCTACCATGTAACCTGCAGCGGCGAGAATCTTACGCTCCGCCTCGATCACAGCGGCCAGCGTGGATTTGCCGCACTTCAAGAGGGACTGGTCCTCCATGTCCAGCCAGACGCCGCAGGGCATTTCCCGCCCCTTGAGGACGGAGACCAGCGCCCTGGCTTCCTTCTGGGCCTCTGTGACCGTTCTGGCGTACACATAGCGGTAGCCGCCTACCGGGATGCCCTGGGCCTTACAGCCTGCGTAGTTGCGCTCGAAGCCGCCCTCCACAGCGCTGTTCTTCTGCGTAATCTTCAGGATCGCCAGCTTCACACCGGCCTTCCTCACTTTCGCCCAGTCAATGACGCCCTGCCATTTGGCCACGTCGATGCCGAGATACTCCATAATAACCCCCATCACAAGAATGGACTGATACCGTCGGGCCAATCCAACGCGTAGACCTCGCATAAAAATGTACCGTTAATAGTGCTTGTGGCACTTAAATTATATAGACCATTTATAGCGATTTCACCAGATGAATTTATTGATTTTGGATATATTCCATATTTGGTTGAAGGTATAAGTGAGGTCGGTGCGCCGGCTGAATAACGCATAGTGCAAATTGCCACAGACGTAGTTGTATCAGTTGATCCACGTCCCGGATTCCTATTGAAAACAAAGGAATCCGATCCGTAATAATAGCCACTTCTTTTTCCGGCTTTATCTCTTATTCGGACATAAATCAATTTTTGGGATGTATAAGCCGCTGATCCACAGTCGATTGCCCCTACACTCAATTCCGTTGTTGACGTGGTGTTAACTGTAAATTCAGCCGAACCTAACAACGTATACCCATAACCGCCGCCTTGAGGAATCCTGCCGATAGCATCCGCCATTTCGGCGGGAGTGTAGGTGTCAGTCTCTCCGTTCTTTCGCCGGATGGCGTTGGCTATGGCGGCATAGTGTTCTGTGTTCGTGATTTTGTTCGCCATGCTGCCACCTCCTAAAAGCTCATGGTGTCGGCTGTGCCGATTTCAGCGGCGACAATATCAGCTATGTCCGCTTTGTCCTGAGCGGTCAAGACGTAGTCACTCCCGTCCGTGATCTGCGCTGTGGTAGTGCCGGTCTGGTCGGTGATAGTGATTGTCGCAGTCGTACCGGTTTTGAGACTGTGGCGGAGGGAGAGTAACCTGCGGGGCCTTGCGGTCCAGTTGCGCCGGTTGCTCCGGTGTCGCCCTTTGGGCCTTGTGCTCCAGTGTCGCCAGTATCACCCTTCGGGCCTTGCGGCCCAGTGTTTCCTGTGTCGCCCTTCAGCCCCTGCGGGCCAGTCTCACCTCGCGGACCGGTTTCACCACGTGGCCCCGTCTCTCCTCGTTCTCCGGGGATGCCCTGAGGTCCTTGAGGCCCATCGAATTCACCGCTGTCTTTTGCATCCTGCAACGCTGCGGCAACCGTTTGGTCAATTCCGGATGCGGTCTGCTCTGCCTCGTCGGCAGCGGTCTCAGCTCGTGTCACTCCGGCATTGAGGGCGGCGAGTGCCTCAGTAATCGCGGACTGCTCCTCCGGCGTCGGCGGCTGATCGGAGGGCTGTGCCCTGCGCCGCACAGGGATGATCACCAGATACTCTGTCTCGCCGTCATCCGAGCCGGTGTGCAGATAAATCCATGCGTAGATATTTCCCCCGGTGGTCAGATACTCGTCCGGGATCTCGACACTGTTGTTGCTTCCGATTGCGGTTTTAGCGGACCCTCCGTCCTTGGAGTTTGAGAAGTGGACCTCGAAGGTCTCCGGCAGCTCTATTCCGACAATCTGGAGAATCTGTCCATAGTCGTACTGCCATAGACGATCTGTCCGGGTCTGCCTTCCACCGGAAAAGGCCGCTGTTACAATATTGTTTCTCACGCTCATCACCTCACTTCAACAGGCTGTCCCATGTCTTCGGTCCCACGACACCGTCCGGGGTCAGCTTTTTCTTCTTCTGGTATGCTATGACTCTGGCCTCCGTTTTGGCACCGAAGGCCCCGCCGACCGGCAGGCCGCCCAGGAGCTTCTGGAGGACCTTCACCTGCTGGCCCTTTGCCCCACGCTTCAGGGTACTCAGGGCATAGGCCGGCACAGGCGTCTTGACCGTTACCTTTTTCACGACAGGCTTCGGCTCGATGACCACGATGCCGGCGGAATCTGCCGTGCTCTTGTACCACCGCCTGTCCGCCCCGGTACCCTCTTGCAGATACTTGCACAGGACGTTAAGAGTGACGATGTTCACCGGGCCTCGGTTGCCGCTGTTGGCCACCACG
>JAFRAF010000197.1 GCA_017405545.1 Oscillospiraceae bacterium
ACCGGGCCTTCTGCTTTTACTATGAGGACAGTCTGGAGCTTCTGCGGGAGATGGGTGCAGAACTCGTCCCTTTCAGTCCCATGAAGGACATAAGCCTGCCCGAGCACATACACGGTCTCTATCTGGGCGGCGGATACCCCGAGATATATGCCGAACAGCTCAGCGGGAACCGCTCCATGCTGAACTCTGTCCACACAGCCCTTGATCGTGGTCTCCCCTGCATTGCCGAGTGCGGCGGATTCATGTATCTGACCGAGGCCATCGGCAAATGGCCCATGACCGGCTTTATTAAGGGCTCCTGCTTTGACACGGGTCGGCTCATAAGGTTCGGATATGTGACGCTCAGAGCAAAGGGGGACAATATGCTCTGCGCCAACGGCGAGACCATACGGGGCCATGAGTTCCACCGCTGGGACTGCACCGACCCGGGCGACGGCTATACCGCAGAAAAGCCCAACGGCAGAAAATGGAGCTGTGTCCACTCCACCGGGCGGCTTTACGCCGGTTTCCCCCACTTCAACTTCCAAGCAAATCCCCGCTTTGCCGAGGGCTTTTATAACGCATGTCTTGAGGAGAAGCACAGCCATGATAGAGACGATTAAACCCATGGATATAGAACGCCGCAGCTTTGAGATCATAACTGAGCTGCTGGGCGATCGAGTTCTGGACCCGGAAAACGAGCTCGTGATAAAGCGTGTGATACACACAACGGCGGATTTTGATTACGCGGACAACCTCGTTTTTTCCCCTCACGCGGTCAAAAAAGCCATTGATGCTTTGAAGGGCGGTTGTGATATTGTAACCGACACCCAGATGGCAAGGGCAGGTATAAACAAAGCCGCCCTTGAAAAGTTGGGCGGCTTTGTCCACTGTTTTATGTCCGAACCGGACGTGGCCGACGAGGCATCCCGCCGTGGCGTGACCCGGGCCACCGTCTCCATGGAGCGGGCGGCAAAGCTGGAAAAGCCCTGTATTTTTGCCGTAGGCAACGCGCCCACCGCCCTGCTCCGTCTCCGGGAGCTCATTGACGAGGGCGCTGTCTCACCGGCCCTGGTTATAGGCGTCCCTGTGGGTTTTGTAAACGTTGTGGAGAGCAAGGAGCGCATAATCGACTCCCCCGCTCCCCATATTGTGGCTCGGGGCAGAAAGGGCGGCAGCAATGTGGCCGCCGCCGTGTGCAACGCACTTTTGTATCAAATCACACGCTGAGCTATGGAAGAGTACATCGAGAAAAACGGAAAAAAACTCCGTCTGGGCTATACCACCGGCTCATGCGCCGCAGCGGCGGCAAAGGCCGCCGCGTGGATGCTGCTCACTGGTCTGCGGCGGGAGGAGATTTCACTTCTCACCCCAAAAGGCATAGAACTGAAACTGGGGGTCCGGGACATATCCATGTCCCCGGAGGCTGTCAGCTGCGCCATAGAGAAGGACAGCGGCGATGACCCTGACGTGACAAAGGGCACGCTGATATATGCCTCGGTGAGTTATTCAGACACCCCGGGGATAAGCATAGACGGGGGCCGCGGCGTTGGGCGCGTGACCCGCCCCGGCCTCGACCAGCCCGTGGGGGCTGCCGCCATAAACTCCGTCCCAAGGCAGATGATACTCGAAAACGTGGAGGAGGTCCGCCGTCTTGCCGACTGCACCAGGGGCATTAGCGTTATCATAAGCGCGCCTGAGGGCGAGTCCCTCGCCAAAAGGACCTTCAATCCCCGACTGGGCATCGTGGGCGGCATATCCATATTGGGTACAACAGGTATAGTTGAGCCCATGAGCGATCAGGCTCTCATAGACACCATACACACAGAGCTGCGCCAGCGCAGAGCCGAGGGACAGGATTACGTCCTGCTGGCACCCGGCAATTACGGCGCTGAATACATACGCGCCTCCCTCGGCCTCGACCCGGAAAAGGCGGTGCTCACCAGCAATTTCATCGGCGACGCGCTGGAGTTCTGCCGTGCGCTGGGATTCAAGGGCGTGCTGCTCATAGGACATATCGGCAAGCTGGTAAAGCTGGCCGGAGGCATGTACAACACCCACTCAAAATACGGCGACTGCCGCATGGAAATAATGGCCGCCCATGCCGGGGCCTGCGGGCTCGTGCCAGAGGCTGCAGATCAGCTTTTAAACTGCGTCACCACCGATGACGCCGTCAATCTGCTGGACAGGTTCTGCCTGCGCGAAGCGACCCTTGACAGACTTGTCCGGCGCATAGACTTCATGATGTCGGAAAAGACCGGCCCGGAGACGGAGACCGGCGCCATACTTTTTTCAAAGGTGTACGGGCACTTGTGCGAGACCGAAAAGGCGGACAGACTGCTGCAGATAATCCGCCGTCAGCAAGGAGAATTAAAATGATCCATTTTGTGGGCGCCGGAAGCGGCGCAGCGGACCTTATAACCGTGAGAGGCGCTCGACTTCTGGCCGAGGCCGACACTGTCATATATGCCGGTTCCCTGGTCAATCCGGAGCTCCTGAACTATACGAAAGAGGGTTGTGAGATATATAACAGCGCTCAAATGACCCTCGAGGAGGTAGTTGAGGTCATGAAGACGGCGGAGACCGCCGGCAAGACCACAGTCAGACTGCACACCGGCGACAGCAGCATCTTCGGCGCGGTGCGGGAGCAGTTCGACCTTCTCGATTCCCTCGGCATAGAGTACGACGTATGCCCCGGCGTCAGCTCCTTCTGCGGGGCAGCCGCGGCGCTCAGGGCCGAATACACCCTTCCGGATATAAGCCAGACCGTCATAATCAGCCGTGCCTCCGGTCGCACTCCAGTACCGGAAAGGGAGAGCATACGTTCTCTGGCCGCCCACCAGTCCACAATGGTGCTCTTTCTGAGCACTTCCCTGACTTCAAAGCTGCAGGAGGAGCTTATCGCCGGAGGCTATGCCCCCGACACCCCCGCGGCTATAGTCTACAAGGCCACCTGGCCCGAGGAGCGCATATTCAGATGCACTGTGGGTACTCTCCACGATACGGCAGAGTCACACGGACTCACAAAGACCGCGCTTATCATCGTGGGCCGCTGTCTCGAGGAGTCCGGCGAGAGGAGCATGCTCTATAACCCGGGCTTTTCCACCGAGTTCAGGGAGGCAAAGAGTTGAAGCTGTCACTGTTCGCCTTCTCAAAAACCGGCTGCGATACGGCCCGGCTTATCCTTGATAATCTGCCTGAGCACAGCGGTCGTATATATAGCGTTGAGCGTCTGGCTGAAGCCGATATCATGCCCATATGCAGGCCCTCATCGGAGTTTTACGGCAGATGCTTCAACGAATCCGACGCACTCATTTTCGTAAGCGCCTGCGGCATAGCCGTGCGGGCCGTCGCCCCCCACATAAGGAGCAAGAACTCAGACCCTGCGGTCATATGCGTGGATGAGAGGGCAAATTATGTGATACCCATACTCAGCGGCCACATCGGCGGGGCGAATGCCCTTGCCGTAAAGCTGTCCGAGGTATTAGGCGCTCAGGCAGTCATCACAACGGCAACGGATATAAACCATCGGATATCCATCGACGCCTGGGCGGAGGAGCGGGGCTTCATCATAGACAGCATGGCCTCGGCAAAGGCCGTATCCGCCGCCGTACTGGAGGGGGATGTGCCCTTTTTCAGCGAGTTCCCCGTCATTGGTGAATACGCTCCGGGCCTTATACCCGGCAATAAGGGGCCAGTGGGAGTCTGTCTGGGAGTCCATGTCGCCGCTCCCTTTGAGAACAGCCTTCGGCTCATCCCGCCAATTCTGCGCATAGGAATCGGATGCAGGCGCGGAAGCAGCGAAGACGCCATAGAAAGCGCCGTAAACGCCGTTTTAGAGAATGAGGGGATAGACAGACGGGCCATAAAATCTGCGGCAAGTATAGATTTAAAGGCAGATGAGGAAGGCCTTATTGAATACTGCCGCAAGATGGGCTGGCCCCTAAGCTTTTACACGGCAGATGAACTCCGAAGCGTAAGCGGGGTGTTTTCCGGCTCCGCCTTTGTGGAGCGGGTCACAGGTGTGGACACTGTCTGCGAGAGAGCCGCTCTCATAGGAGCGGAGCGGCTTATTGTAAAGAAAACTGCGCTAAACGGCGTGACCGTCGCCCTTGCGGCGGAGCATTTGGAGGTGCAATTTGGCTAAACTCTATGTGGTCGGCATAGGCCCCGGCGACTATGACAATATCACCATACGGGCTGACAGGGCCCTGCGGGACTGTTCCGTGATAATCGGCTACACGGTGTATGTGGAGCTGGTACGTTCCCGTTATCGGGACAAGACCTATCTTACCACGGCGATGACCCGTGAGGCGGAACGCTGCCGCATCGCACTGGACGAGGCGAAGAAGCAGGATACGGCCTTCATATGCTCCGGCGACAGCGGCATATACGGCATGGCCGCACTCGTATACGAGCTCCGCGGCGAAGCCTCCGAGCCCGAGATAGAGGTCATTCCAGGTCTGACTGCCGCATGCAGCGGCGGTGCGCTTCTGGGCGCTCCCCTTACCCACGACTTCGCCGTGATAAGTCTCAGCGACAGGCTTACAGACTGGGACATAATAACAAAAAGGCTTAAATCGGCCGCTTCAGCTGACCTCAGCATAGTGCTCTACAACCCCGCCAGCAGGGGTCGTCCAGAGCATTTGCGCAGGGCCTGCGATATACTGCTCGATGCATTGCCGCCGGAGCGCCTGTGCGGGGTCGTAAAAAATATAGGCAGAGAGGGGCAGGAGCGCTATATGCTGAGCCTCGCTCAGCTCCGGGATTATCCTGCCGACATGTTCTGCACAGTTTTTATAGGAAACAGCGCAAGCAGAGTTGTGGGCGACGCTTTTGTTACTCCGAGAGGATATAGAGATGTATAGATTCTGCGTATTCGCCGGCACCACCGAGGGTCGGGAGCTGACTGGTTTTCTGCTGGCCCAGGGCGCGGAGGTGACCGCCTGCGTCGCCACGGAATACGGCGAGGCCCTGCTTAGCAGCCATGACAGGCTGACTGTGAACTCCGGTGGGCTCAGTCCCCGGGAGATGGCCGGGCTTCTGTCAGGAAGCGAATTTGATCTGGTCATCGACGCCACCCATCCCTACGCAGCGGCGGTGACCGAACACATAGTGAGGGCCTGTGAAGAGACGGGCCGGGAGTATCTCCGTCTGCTGCGCCCCGCCGGGGACTTGCCTGAGGGCTCCGTTTTCGTACAGGATGAAAATGCCTGCGCTGAATTTCTTGACAGCGTTGAGGGCCGCATCCTACTGGCCACGGGAAGCAGAACAATCGCCTCCTATTCCGACATCCGGGGCTTCTCCGAACGAGTCTATGTCCGCATTCTTCCAACAGAGAGCTCTC
>JAFRAF010000198.1 GCA_017405545.1 Oscillospiraceae bacterium
CTGGGTCTCGTACAGCTCCCGGTAAACGCCGTTCTGAGCCAGCAGCTCCTCGTGGCTGCCCTGCTCGGCGATCTTTCCGTCGGCCACTACCAAAATCTGATCCGCCTTAAGTATTGTCGAGAGCCGGTGGGCGATAACGATGCTGGTGCGCCCCTGCATCATGGATTCCAGAGCGTCCTGGATGGCGTTTTCGGAGATGGAGTCCAGAGCGGAGGTGGCCTCGTCGAGGATAAGTATTTTCGGGTCTTTCAGAATCACCCTGGCGATGGAGAGCCTCTGTTTTTCGCCGCCGGAGAGCTTGAGGCCCCGGTTGCCCACCTCCGTGTCGTAACCGTGGGGCTGCTTGAGGATAAAATCGTGGATGCTGGCCTTTTTGCAGGCGTCCTCTATCTCCGCCATGGTGGCGTCATTTTTGGCATAGCGCAGGTTATCCAGGATAGTGCCGTTAAACAGGTAAGTCTCCTGAGTGACCACGCCTATCTGGGAGCGCAGCCAGTTAAGGTCCATGTCCCGCACGTCCACTCCGGCCACTGTAACGCTGCCGCCGGTCACGTCATAAAGCCGGGGCAGCATGTTGACGACGGTGGATTTTCCGCTTCCGGAGGGACCCACGATGGCGTACATCTTGCCGCCGGGACCGGTGAAGTTTACGTCGGTAAGAAGCGGCTTTTCCGGGTCGTAGCTGAACTGCACATGGTCGTAGACGATGTCCTGCTGCTTAAGGTCGGGCCTTAAGCCGTTTTCGGGGGATTTTATAGTTATCGGCCGGTCCAGATAATCGAAAATACGGGTGAAAAGCGCCAGGGAGCGGGTGAAGTCCACGCCTACGTTCAAAAGGGACTCCACCGGCCGGTAAAGCCTGTTCACCAGCGCCACGGTAGCCGTTATGGTACCGACGCTCAAGGTGGTGCCCGTTACCTTGAGCATTATGAGTCCGCCGGCCAGATAGATGAGCAGAGGGCCCACCTGGGTGAACATGCCCATGACCACGAAGAACCACCGGCCGCTGCGCGCTTCCTTGAGGGAGATCTTCATGACCTCGCCGTTCACCCGCTCAAAGTTCGCATACTCCTCCTTTTCACGGGTCAAGAGCTTCACCAGCATGGAGCCGCTGACGCTCAGCGTCTCGTTGATTATCTGGTTCATTTCGTCGTTTTTGGCCTGGCTCTCCGTAAGCAGGCGGAAGCGTGTGTTGCCCACGATGCGGGAGGGGAATATAAGGAGGGGGATTATCAGCATCCCCACGATGGCCAGCTGCCAGTTCAGGGTGAACAGGGCAATGGTCGTGGTGACGATGGTGGCGGCGTTTTTCACGATGTTTGTCAGCGTACTGCTTATGACAGTACTCACGCCGCCGATGTCGGTGTTCATGCGGGTGATGATGTCGCCCTGCTTTTCCGAGGTGAAAAAAGCGTGAGGCATCTGCTGCAGATGACTGTACATCTGATTCTTCATGTCGAAGATTACCCGCTGGGATATCCAGGAGTTTATGTAGTTTTCCGCCAGGCCGATTATCTGGCTGACGGCGATGGCGCCCAGGGCTGCCAGGCAGAGCTTTATTAGCTCCGACAGGTTGCGGTCAATAAGGGCGTGGTCCACGATGCGCCCGGTGATGATGGAGGGCAAAAGCCCAATAGTGGCCGAGAGCAGGATGGCCAGGAAGACGAACAAAAACTGCAGCCAGTAGGGCTTCAGGTAGCTGCTGATGCGCAGGATAAGCGCCTTTGTCACCTTCGGCTTGTTCGCTTTTTCCTCTTCTGTTAGATGACCGCGGGGACCCAGACCCCCGAATGGTTCAGGCGGCATATAGCAAGCGTCCTTTCAAATAATGAGCTGTTAATCCTTTGTTTCAAATATTTCGATGATCGTGTCGTTTACATACTGCGCCTTAAGCTTTCCCAACCTGGCGTATTGCGGCTGCTTGCCGTGCTCTGCAAAGGCGTCGGCGTCGCTCCATTTCTCGATAAGAAGCAGATCGTCGCTGCCGTCGGCGGGGATGTAATAGTCATATTTTATATTGCCCTTATCTGCCCGGGAATCGGTGTCGATACCTTCCGAAATTATCATTTCCAGAAACTCATCTCTCAAACAAGGCTTGCATTTGTAAATAACGTTCAGGACTATCATAATGTACTCCTTTCTTGTTGTCATATACAGACTTTTTTATTGCTTAACAGCATTATACTAATTTACAACGGATAGTTCAAGACTTAAGTAATAAGGGAAATGCCATACGGCAGCCCCTCAACGCGTTTCATCGGAAAAACCGCTGCGAGAGTCATGAAAATTTGTCTGTTTTCCTTTTTGTTTCCCCGGCTACTTTACAAAAGGCGGAATATTTGAAATAATACCAGTAAGAAAAGTGATCATATCGACGTATGTAAGGGAGGGAATGGCCCATGTCCGGACAAACCTGGGATCTTAAATGCGAGCAGGAGAGATTCAAAGAGCTCTGGCTGCAAAAACCGCAGAACGCCCCGCATCACACGCCTGAGTCATGGAACGTTCGCGCCGAAGGCTGGGAGAAGGAGATAACCGAGAACGGCATACGAAAAAAGCGCAGCGACCGGCGCGTTTCCGAGACCGCTGAGTATCTGAAAGCAAGAAACGTGCTTACGCCGGAGACGGATATAATAGATA
>JAFRAF010000199.1 GCA_017405545.1 Oscillospiraceae bacterium
CACCGCCCGCCAGGTCAAGGCCACCAAGGAGCACACTGTCATCGTAGACGGCGCCGGCTCCAAGGAAGCCATCGAGGACAGAGTCGCCCAGCTGAAGAGCGAGCACGCCTCCTCCACCTCCGAGTACGACAAGGAGAAGCTGGAAGAGCGTCTTGCCAAGCTCTCCGGCGGCGTAGCCGTAATCAAGGTCGGCGCTGCCACCGAGACTGAGATGAAGGAGAAAAAGCTTCGCATCGAGGACGCCCTCAACGCCACATCCGCTGCTGTTGAGGAGGGCATCGTTGCCGGCGGCGGAACCGCCTATGTCATGGCCGGCAAGGCCGTTGAGAAGCTCCTGCGTGAGTTCTCCGGCGATGAAAAGACCGGCGTCGCTCTGGTCGCCACCGCTCTGCAGGCTCCTATCCGTCAGATCGCCGCTAACGCGGGACTTGAGGGAGCGGTCATCATTGACAAGGTCCGCAACAGCCGCAGCGTGAACTACGGCTTCGACGCGGCCGCCGAGGAGTACTGCGACATGATAAAGAAGGGCATCGTCGATCCTACCAAGGTCTGCCGCAGCGCACTTGAAAACGCGGCTTCCGTGGCCTCTATGGTCCTCACCACCGAGTCCCTTGTTTCCGATATCCCCCAGCCCCCCGCTCTTCCCATGCCCGCAGCACCCGACATGGGCGGCATGTATTAATAAAGCGATTCAAGACTGAATAACTAAAGAATACTAACGAGGCAGTCGGTACAAAAATGTGCCGACTGCCTTTTCATTGGTGCCTTTAGGCGTGGAAAGCACCCCCCGGTTCTACCGGGGGCAAAAAGGAAGCTTTAGCATGAGAAAAACCTCCTATTGCATTAGAATGGTAAAGCTTTGGCGACCGCATTACCAAAAGCAATAGGAGGTTTTTATGCAGATAAAGAAAGATGACCGGACAGAGATAAAAAGCACAGCACACTCAAGATACAGGTGCCAGTACCACATAGTATTTGCGCCGAAGTATCGGCGAAAGGTGATATACGGGCAACTGACGGACACTGTGCAAGCAGAAGAATGTGGAGATTATCGAAGCAGAAGCGTGCGCGGATCATATCCATATGCTGGTCAGCATCCCACCGTACTTGAGTGTAGCACAGTTCATGGGATTTCTCAAGGGAAAGAGCAGCCTGATGATCTTTGACCGACACGCGAACCTGAAGTACAAGTATGGATCAAGGAATTTCTGGTGCAGAGGGTATTACGTGGATACTGTGGGACGCAATAAAAAGATCATCGCAGAATACATCCGCACACAATTGGAGGAGGATTACGCTGCGAATCAGCCCAGCATAAAAGAATATTTTGATCCGTTTACGGGTGACAAGAATCAGAAGGCATAAAAAGACAGCCGTTTGAAGCGGCTGCCTGAAATGGTAATGCGGTGTCAAACTTTCGGTGCCCCTTTCAGGGGCTACGTCCGTAATAACCCCTTCTAGGGGCTTCTCAAACCACAGTTTACTGGTGGTTCTGATTTCAGGTAAAATATAATAATACACTCGATCCCATGCCTTGCAGGGCAGCCTGCCGGCAGAGGCTGAAAACCGGAAGTGATATTATATTTCAAAAAAATAATTCCTAGGGCGCATTGTCCTATTGAATTACAGCCCGGTTGTGTGATATTATATTAAATCATTTAATGCTTATTATTAACAGGAAATCGGACTGAAATCATCCTATTCCGCTTTGAGCTGATTAAGCGGATATGCTATGGAGCTGTTTTGGAGGCGTGCAATGAAGCAACACTATCTTGAGGAAGCCCAAAACGTACTGAGCGAACTGCGATCCTCTCCGGAGGGGTTGAGCTCAGCCGAGGCGGCTTCCCGTCTGGAACAAAACGGAAAAAACAAGCTGGAGGAGGCCGAAAAAGAGAGCACTCTAAAAAGGTTCCTCAATCTTCTGGCGGACCCCATGATCCTTATGCTGATCGTCGCCGCGGTGATACAGGCCGCTGTCACGGTCCTTGAGGGTCACGGCAGCCTCCGGGCTTCGGACTTCATAGACGTCTATGTTATACTGGCCGTTGTGATGCTGAACGCGGTGATGAGTCTTGTACAGGAGAACAAGGCCGAGGCCGCAGTGGCGGCGCTGATGGATATGACCGCCGAGACCTCACATGCCATACGTGACGGTGAAGTACAGACAGTCCGCAGCGAGGACCTCGTAGTAGGCGACGTGCTGGTCTTCGAGGCCGGAGACACAATTCCAGCCGACTGCCGTATACTGGAATCCTACAGCATGAAGGTTGAGGAGGCCGCGCTGACCGGAGAGAGCGTTCCCGTCAACAAGATAGTAGACATCCTGATGTGCGAGGAGGGCAAAACGGTTCCCCTCGGCGACAGAAAGAACATGCTCTATTCCGGCTCTACGGTTGTATTCGGACGCGGCAAGGCCGTTGTCACAGCCACCGGCTCCGATACGGAGATGGGCCGCATCGCGAAGGCCCTTTCAATGGCGTCACAGGATCAGGTGCCGCTTCAGAAGAAGATGTCGGAGCTCTCCGCTTTTCTCACAAAGCTGGTGCTGCTCATTTGCCTGGTCGTATTCATCGTGGGTCTTGTACAGGCCATGATCCTCGGAGGTCAGGCCTTCTCCTGGACCCTGCTGGGCAATTCCGTCATCTCAAGCTTTATCGCGGCCATTGCGCTGGCTGTGGCGGCGATTCCCGAGGGCCTGCCCGCCGTGGTGACCATCGTGCTGTCCATCGGCGTCACCGACATGGCAAAGCACAAGGCTCTGATGCGCAAGCTCTCAGCTGTCGAGACTCTGGGCTGTACTCAGATAATATGCAGCGACAAAACCGGTACCCTGACCCAGAACAAGATGACTGTAGTTGAGGAATTCACCTTCGACCAGAAGCTCATGGCCACAGCCATGGCTCTGTGCAACGATGCGACTATAAAGCCCGGCGAGCAGTTCTCCGAGGGCGAACCCACCGAGGCAGCTCTTGTCAACTTCGCCGCCAGTATCGGCCTGATGAAATATGAGCTGGAGGCCGAAGCTCCCCGTATCGCCGAGGCCCCCTTCGACTCCATGCGCAAGATGATGTCCACAGTCCACGAGACAAAGGACGGCATCGTCCAGTACACCAAGGGCGCGGCGGATATGGTGCTCAAACACTGCTCATCCTACTGGAAGGACGGCGCTGTCGTCCCCATGACTGAGGAATTCCGGGAGGAAATCCGAAAGACCAACAAGGCTTTCGCTGACAAGGCGCTCAGAGTACTGAGCGCGGCCTTCCGTCCCCTTGACGCCCGTCCGGCCTCCGAGGACCCGGAGGAACTGGAGCACGACCTCATATTCCTGGGCCTTTACGGGATGATAGACCCCTGCAGAGAGGAAGTATTTGACGCTATCCACCGTTGCAAGGAAGCGGGCATACGTCCTGTTATGATCACAGGCGACCACAAGGATACCGCCGTGGCCATAGGTCGTCAGCTGAACATCCTCGACAGACCTGAGCAGGCCATCGTTGGCGCTGAGCTGGACAATTACAGCGATGAGGAGCTCGTCGAGCTTGTGCCTCAGTATTCAGTTTACGCACGTGTGCAGCCGGAGCATAAGACGAGGATAGTCAACGCCTGGCGGGCGCGCGACATGGTCACCGCCATGACAGGAGACGGCGTAAACGACGCCCCGTCCATCAAGGCGGCGGATATAGGTATCGGCATGGGCATCACCGGAACCGCCGTCACCAAGAGCGCGGCGGACATGGTGCTCGCAGACGACAACTTTGCCACTATCGTCCGCGCCGTGGAAGAGGGCCGCAAGATCTACGACAACATCTGCAAGGTCCTGCAGTTCCAGCTCTCCACAAACCTCGCCGAGGTCCTGATCGTATTCTTCGCATCTATCCTGAACTTCCGCATTCTCTCCCCTGTCCACCTGCTTTGGATAAACATGGTCACCGACACTCTGCCGGGTCTGGCGCTGGGCGTTGAAAAGGCGGAGGGCGACCTTATGCGCCGTAAGCCCCGTACAGCGGGAGAAAGCATCTTTGCGGG
>JAFRAF010000200.1 GCA_017405545.1 Oscillospiraceae bacterium
AGAACGATGCCCTCGGAAAACATGCGCTCGGCGCATTCCGGAAAGGGCCGGTCCGTCTCGATAAAGTATTCTTTCACGATTTTCGACTCGGGGCTTATTATACTGCGGCACAGTTCCCCGTCGTTTGTGATGAGCAGCAGGCCCTCGGAGTCCATGTCGAGACGTCCCACCGGGAAAAGGCATGCCTCCCTGTACGGACTTCCGAGCAGGTCGAGGACGGTTTTGTGCCTGTCGGAGCACGTGGCGCTTATACAGCCGGTGGATTTGTTGAGCATGAGGCAGACCCGCTCCCGGGCGGCGACTGCCTTGCCGTCCACCCGTATATCACAGCCGCTGTCACAGCGAAATGAGCTGTCGTATATGACGACGCCGTTTACGCTTACACGACCGGCAGCGACGAGCGCCTTTGCCTGCCTGTGGGAGGCGAGGCCGCAGCTCCGTATGTAATTGTCAAGGCGCTGTATGGCCATGGCGGGACGCTCCTTAGCGGGGTTTTACTGCCCGTAAACGGGCATTGAAGACAGAACAGGGATGGTTTGATTATGCTGCTTTCAGCTGAAAAGATATCTATAAACTTCGGCACGAGACAGCTGCTGGACGGGGTCGATCTGTACCTGAACGAGGGTGACAAGATCGGAGTTATCGGCGTAAACGGAGCCGGAAAGAGCACATTGCTGGCCATACTCTCCGGGGCTTTGACGCCCGATGAGGGCAGCGTGAGCCGGGATCCCAACGTACAGGTCAGCGTGCTGCGGCAGAACCCCGTGATGCGGGATGATGCCGGCCTTTTGGAGCAGGTGTTTGAGGACTTCTCCCCGGACTACAGGCAGCTGAAGGAATACGAGGCCAGAAGCATGCTGGGCAAGCTGGGCTTTACGGATATGAACAGGCGCATCGGAGAGCTCAGTGGTGGGGAACGGCGCAGAGTGGCCCTTGCCATCACTCTGCTGCATCCGGCGGATGTGCTGATACTGGATGAGCCCACGAACCACCTGGACAGCGACATGGTGATATGGTTGGAAAAATGGCTCCAGCGCTTTTCCGGCGGCCTGATAATGGTGACCCACGACAGGTTTTTTCTCGAGAGAGTCGCCAACCGCATAACCGAGCTGTACCGCGCAAAATTATACCACTATGAGGCGAATTATTCCAGATATCTGGAGCTTAAAACCCAGCGTGAGGAGATGGCCGAAGCAGCGGAGCGGCGCAGACAGTCCATACTCCGTGTGGAGTACCAGTGGATAATGCGGGGCGCCCAGGCCAGACGCACGAAAAACAAGGACAGGATAGCCAGATACGAGGAACTCAAGTCCCGGGAAAAACCGGAGACAGCTGAGAATGTGCGCATGGCGACAGCCAGCAGCCGCCTGGGGAAAAAGGTGCTCAGTCTGGAGGACGTGAGCAAGAGCTTCGGGGATAAATGTGTGCTCAGTCATTTCTCCTATGAGCTGTGCCGCGGCGACCGCATAGGCATAGTGGGCCCCAACGGGGCGGGGAAATCCACCCTGTTGGGCATCATCGCCGGTACCCTGCAGCCGGACAGCGGTATAATCGAGCGGGGCGTGACTGTTAGAATCGGCGTTTTCAGCCAGGAGGGCCGGGAGCTGGACCTTGAACAGCGTGTGTTCGATTTCATACATGAGACGGCACGTGAGGTGAAAACCCGGGAGGGCAGCTTTTCCGCCAGCCGGATGATGGAGCGATTCCTGTTCACCCCGGATATGCAGTCCATGCCCATAGGCAAGCTCAGCGGAGGGGAGCGCAGACGGCTCTATCTCCTGTCTGTGCTGATACAGGCGCCCAATGTGCTGCTGCTGGACGAGCCCACGAACGATCTGGACGTGATGACTCTGGCGGTGCTTGAGGACTATCTGGAGGATTTCCCCGGACCGGTGATAGCCGTGTCCCATGACAGGTTTTTCCTTGACAAGATGGCTGACAGCATATTTGAACTCAGGCCCGGCGGGGAAGTGCGCAGATACACGGGCAATTTCAGCGACTATATGGAAAAGCGGGAGGAAACGGAAAAACCGTCGAAGGAGCGCAAGGCGGACAGCACGCCCGTGCAGTCTCCGCCCCGCAGGAAAAAGCTGAAATTCAGCTTCAGCGAGCAGCGGGAGTACGAGAACATCGAGGCGGATATCGCAGAGATAGAGGCAAAGCTCGCCGACAATGAGCGGGACAGCCAGACCTTCGGCTCGGACTATGTTAAGCTGTCGGAGCTCATGGAGGAGCGGGAGCGCCTGAGCGCCCTGCTGGATGAGAAGATAGAGCGCTGGGCCTATTTGAGCGAGCTGGCCGAGAGGATAGCAGCGCAGAAATAAAAGCGGAAGCAAAACAATTTTTGCCGCCCGTGACTTTGACACGGATCGGCGGCGGAACGGAGAAGAATATGAATGACGAACTCACAGAAGTTGACATACAGAAGATGAAGGAGGAGATAGAGTACCGGAGCAATGTACTCAGGCCGAAGCTCATCGAGGATGTGAAGACGGCCAGAGCCTTCGGGGATCTGAGTGAGAATTTCGAGTACAAGGCCGCCAAGCAGGAGAAAAACCGCAACGACAGCCGCATACGATATCTGGAGCGGATGGTGAAGACCGCCCGGGTCATATCCCCGGAATCGGCTGAGGATGTGGTGGGCCTCTTTGATACTGTCACCCTGTTCTTTGAGGAGGACAACGAGGAACAGACGATACGCCTTGTGACCACCCTGAGGCAGAACGCCCTCAAGGGGCTTATCAGCAAGGAGTCGCCACTGGGAAGTAGCATAATGGGCCGCTCAAAGGGAGACAGGGTCAATGTGAAGGTAAATGACAGCTACAGCTATTATGTGGTCATACGCTCCATAGAAAAGGGAGAGGACGACGACACGCTGGATATAAGCAGGTATTAGTAAAGGCGCGGACAAGAGTCCGCGCCTTTTGATTGCTTACGGCGTCGGTGCGTCCGCATTGCCTTTTTGCTGACACACCGATGCTGTCCGATGGGATTGACCTTAATACGGGGCTAGAACTCAAAGCTGGTGCCGCCCGCGGCGTAGAACAGCCTGTCGCCCATGCTGAGCTTTAAACGCTCATAGGCGTAGTCGCCGGTGCAGTGTCCGGTGTAGAATACGCCTGGGTACTCCAGCAGCCTCGCGGCCAGGGAGTCCAGCTCCTCGTCGGAGAGGCTTGCGCCGCTTCTGGGGTTTGACAGATGGAAACCTCCCAGAACTATATCCGGGGCCTTGCCCACCACCTCGATGCAGCGCTGGAGAATGTTGACTATGCCCCTGTGGGCGCATCCCGCCAGCAGAATGGAGCGCTCGCCGTCTATAAAGAGGCTCTGTTCATGGCGGAAGGGGTCTTCGATATACTCCTCGCCCAGCTTCTCTTTCAGGACTTTGTTTGTGGAGGAATAGTACTCATAGCCGCTTATGTCGCTGATGATTGTCATACCGTCGGCAATCTGACTGCTCCCCTCGGTGAGTATGAGCCTGTCCCTGTACTCGTCGAGACGGGGCAGACCGATGTAGTGGGGACCCTTGGGGGTGGCTATAAAGAACTTGCCGAAGGAGAAGCGGTTTACATATACCGGCGCTGTGGCATTCTCTTTGAAAAAGCGGGGCAGGCCGTTTCCGTGGTCGTAGTGGCCGTGGGACAGGAGGGCCATGTCCACCTTTGATATGTCCACGCCCAGGACCTCAGCGTTGTCGGCGAAGGCGCCGCTGTCGCCGAAATCCACCAGGACATTGTGCGCGCCTGTCTCGACATATACGCTCAGGCCGTGTTCAGCCGCCAGATCATCTCTGGCCGCTTTGTTCTCTATCAAAACCGTAAGCTTCATAATAAACTCCCTTCTGCCGCACTAACACTGAGCAGAGTTAAAACCCGAATCCCCTATGCGGCAGGGGAGATTCGGACTTGTTTCGATGACAGGGACGGCACTGTACCCGCTCCGGGGCTTCTTGAATTTCCAACGACGTTAAAGTATAATATACTAAACATCGAAATTACCGGGGCTGACGTCTGCATAGACCCGGAAATCATATAAGTCCTGTATCGATCGGAGACATGAGCATGACAGAGAGATTATACTATATAGACAGCCATCTTGTAAAGTTCAGCGCCGTTGTGCAATCCTGTGAGGAGCGGAACGGCAAATGGGCGGTGAAGCTGGACAGGACCGCCTTTTTTCCCGGCGGGGGCGGACAGCTGCCGGACACGGGATATATCGGCGGCGTCCGCGTCGCCGATATGGAGGAGCTGGACGACGGGGAGATAATCCATATCACGGAGAGCCCCCTCGACCCGGGCGCCGGAGTGGAGTGCGCCATTGACTGGGACACTAGGTTCGGATATATGCAGAACCATACCGGGGAGCATATCATCTCCGGCCTGGCCCACAGCCTTTTCGGTGTGAACAACATCGGTTTCCACATGGGCGCCGAGGGCGTCATAGTCGACTGGGACGGCTATCTGGACAGAGAGCAGCTGGAGGAGATAGAGCGCCGGGCAAACGAGGCCATACACAGGGACCTGCCCATAACGATATGTTTTCCCGGCCCCGAAGAGCTGGGCGGTCTGGAGTACAGGAGCAAGCTGGACATCACGGAAAATGTGCGCCTTGTGAGCATAGAGGACGTGGACTGCTGCGCCTGCTGCGCGCCCCATTGTCTCCGCACGGGGGAGGTGGGACAGATAAAGCTCTACGAGTCGGTGAAGAACAAGGGAGGAGTTCGGGTCCGCATGCTGGCCGGCATGGACGCCTATGAGGACATGCGGATCAAATTCGCCAACAACAGCGAGATATCCAACGCCCTGTCGGCCAAGCCCAACGAGACCGCTGCGGCCGTACACAGACTAATGGACTCAGCCGAGGAGCTCAAACTGCAGATAAGGGAGCTCAAGGACAGCCTTATCCGCCGCAGTGTTTCCGCTCTTGAACAGACTGAGGGCAACATATGCGTCTTCGAGCCGGACTTCGACGGGGACATGCTCAGACACGTGGTGAACGTCGGTATGGAGCTCTGCGGAGGCATATGCGCCGCTTTCTCCGGCGGCGACAGGGCCTGGAAATACTGCATGGGCAGCAAAAACGTGAACATATCGAAGGCGGGTAAGCAGATAAACGCGGACCTGAGCGGAAGAGGGGGCGGAAAGCCCCCCATGATACAGGGCAGCATGACGGCGTCAAGACAGGAGATCGAGGAGTATTTCAAAAAGGCCCTTTTCGGAGCCGAATGATAAACGTCGGCGCGATAATCACATACTCAATGAAAAAACGAAGGCCATGTCCGTCAGTGGGGACATGGCCTTTACGACTCTTGCGATTATGCTCCTCGGCTGTGAATGGGGAGAAATATACCCCGAAACCAAAGTCCCGGGGCATTTCATTATGTAGTGTACAAGTTGTACTGAAAGGTCAAACTAAACAATGCGCTTGGCGCCGTACCAGACTCTGGTGTAATAGGAGCTGCTGAGGCTACTGACTATTACGCCCACGCTGGGGGTGGAGGCGTGTACAAAGTATCCGTCGCCGATGTAGATGCCCACATGGGTAACAGAGCTGCCATTTGAGGAGAAGAACACCAGGTCGCCGGCCTGAAGCTCGGACTTGGATACCGCGACGCCGTTGTTTCTGTACTGCTGGGAAGCGGTTCTGGACAGGGAATAGCCGTACTGACCGTAGCAGTAGTACACCAGACCTGAACAGTCAAAACCGGAGGAGGGGGACTCAGCGCCGTAGACGTAGGGGTAGCCAACATACTTCAGGGCCAGATTGGCTACACTGTTGCCCTTGGCGGAGTTGCCGGTGGGGGTGGGAGTGCTGCCGCTGAGGTTTGCATCCGGGTCAGTGCTCTGGTTCGTGCTGCTGGCAGCGCCGGTGATCTTGAACAGATCGGAGCGGATATAGCCCTTGCCGCTGCTTGTGTCGAACTTGTTCCAGCCGTTGTTGATGCCCACCACATTCAGCTTTGTGCCGCTGTTGCAGGTGGTGATGATGTCGTTGTCCGTGGAGGGGCCGCTGCGGATCCTCACACTGTTGCCGGTGACAACGCCGCTGGCATCGAAGTTCTCGGCAGTGAGGATATGGGTGATGTAATCCGTGCTGATATAACCGACCTTGCCCTGGTAGTTTATCTTATACCACTGGTCATTGGTCTTTTCCAGAACAACGGGGATCGCGCCGC
>JAFRAF010000201.1 GCA_017405545.1 Oscillospiraceae bacterium
AGGGAGCCTGACGTTATGATGTGCTTTTCCCGCCTCATAGGGCTTCCCCTCGGGGGAAGGCAGATCCCGGAAAACAGCCGCGCAGTTTTTGCCATAAATATGCATATAGTCGGTAATTCGTGCTGAAAATGCGAAAAAAATAAAAATATTTTCAATAATTAGTGGGAGATTTTCCAAAACAGGTATCTATATAGGTAGAATGCTCTATTATTCCGCGTGTGCGCGGCAAAAATCGGTATACGGCAAGGGGGTATCTTATGCGCGGTACTGATGAACGTATGGCTCTTGTGAACGCCCGCGTCTCCGCTCTGACAAGGCGACGAGAAAGGCAGGGCATCGCAGGGCTTTCAACACTGAGCGGAGGCCTGCTTCTGGCCCTGCTTACGATTATCGGCCGGTTCAGCGGAACCGTACACAATCTGCCTTCGGGAGATCTGGCGGGCTCATCCCTGCTGGCTGACAGCGCAGGCGGATACGTACTGGTGGCAGTGGCCGCCTTTATTGCGGCGGTGGCCGTCACCACTCTGTGCTTCCGGCTGAGGGACAGACAGAGAACGGAACGACAAAAGGATCACAAGGAAAAAAATGAGGAGGAAAACACATGATACACCGATTGAAACGGCTGTCATGCATCGTGCTCTGCATGGTGCTGATGCTTCAGCTCGCGCAGCCCGCGCTGGCCTACAGGCGCAGCGGCGACGGCGCTGATGCGGCTTCCCCCGAGGAGATAGTCCTCACCGACGCGGAGGGGAACGAGGTCCGCAATGACGAGGAGTGGACCGAGACCTACCCCTACGGCGCATTCGCCTTCGACGTCACGGCTGCGGACGTGAACGAGGGCGATGACACAGTGGTCACCGTGTACCGCGTAGGCGGTACCGCCGGCAGGGCAACGGCATACATAGCCTACTCGCCTCTGCTGGTGCCCAATGAGGACGGCAGCGCCTACTACGGCTACGCCCTCAGCGGCAAGGACCTGAGCATCGAGGCGGAAAACCCGCAGCCCATCGCTCAGTACCAGCCCGTGGGCAAGCCCGCCGACCCGGAGCCGGGCACGGCGACAGTAGAGAAGAGCACGAACGAGCAGGGCTATGTCCTGACCCTCTCTCAGGCGGCGGACAGCTACCAGTGGGAGATATTCTACGACGGCTCCTGGTGCGCGGTCCGTGATTCCGATCAGCAGAGCATGGAGCTGGACGCCGAGTATATGAGCGACGGCATGGACTACCGCTGCATATACACAGTGAACGGCGTACGCTACTGCACCGACTCCCTGAAAGGCGAGGAATATGTAAAGCCCGAGCCCGAGGCGCTGGAGCCCATGCCCGAGGATATCGAGCTCAACCCCGAGCCCACATACACCGCCATCGCCATTGACGACGAGAGTGATCCCTACTCTGGCTGGATATTCGGACTGACCTTTGCCGAGGGTGAGTGGGCCAAGGAGATACACTTCCACGCCTACACGGACGAGCTGGCTGAGGCCATGGAGGCCGCGACCCTCCGCATCGCCTACACGGACGGCGGCGAGATCTACAGCGGTGCGGACACTCTGCTCTACCACGTGGCGGACATGAACGAGTCCACACCGAGCACAGTGGGCTTCACCCTTGAAAAGGTGGATGCCGACAAGGCCGATGGCACGGTAAATGTAATGGTAAAGCGCGAGGGCGGATTTGAGCGCCCCGTGACCGTGGAATACAGGACCGTGGACGGCCAGGCCAAGGCCGGAACCGACTATGTGGCGGCCAGCGGCACCCTCATGTTCTATGGCAACGTCACCGAGCTGCCCGTAAATATCGAGCTCATCGATACTCAGGTGCAGAGCGGAGAGGCCCTGGACTTCAGCATAGAGCTGTCAGAGCTCAAGGGTGACGACAACTGCAAAATGACCGCGGACACAGCCACGGTAACCCTTATAAACTCCGGCGAGGGCGACGCCTCCAATCTGGCCTCCCGTCTGTATGACAGCGAGGCTGTAGACGTGTCCGCCGCCGTCAAGGATTCCCCCACCTCCGCCAACTCCGGCAGCGAGCCCGCCGTGGGCGAGCAGGTGGAGCTGGCCGAACCCCAGTGGATCGAGGCGGAGCTGCTCCCCGCGGAAGAAGCTGAGATGAGCACCCAGGTCCATCATTTCGAAGCTAACAATAAGGATAGAAAGATCGACTTTGGTACAACCAGCACATCTTCCGACAAGTCCTGGAAATCCACAGTTCAGCTGGCCGATGCAGGTAATTTTACCACCATAACTGGCAACACCGATAAAGTAAAGAAGTACGGCGCAAGCGATACGATCTCAGATGTGGGCAACAAAGTCACCGGTCTGGAGAGTTCTCACCTGAATGACAGCTGCCGCTTCAGTACATACCCGGAGAGCGGCACCCTTGGCGGCGTAGCCTTCGCCGGCACAAGTGATGGCTCGCTGGAGTTGGATCGAAAAATCGAGAACAACATAGGACAGATGTATTCCGGCTATAAAGCCAATGTGACGTCGATCTATGCTCATGACGCGACCTACCTGGACGGGACCACCTACAAGCGCTCTTGGACCGAACCGAAGCTGCTGATCGGAAAAGATTTGGAACTGTACGGAAAAGTCTATCAGACCAATGACGCCAGTTTCCTCAACGAGCCCAGGGACACCCACGTGGCCAGCTACGGCACCTCCAAGGTAGCCGGCGCCACCAACTGGAACGTCAACGGCAAATCCAGCTTTGAAAGCGGAGGAAGTTACGACAACCCCTACTCCCATGAGTACACAGGCGAATTCAAAATCGGTGATACAGGTTACACCGGCCGTGTGTATGTGACCCTGGATATGCCCTATTATCAGTCCGGGTGGCACTATACAGATGATCTGTATCACAAGAGTGTCATACACCTCAAGAGCCTGGAGATGACACGACGCACCTTCAAGCAGGACGCCTTCTATGTGGATGTATCCACCCCCAACGACGACAACACGGCCCCCGCCGGCTGCATGAAGCTCAGCAGTCACGATAAGTATCTGCCCAAGATATCCATCCTGGATGAATACGGAGGCGCAGTGAGCAACAAGGTATACGTGGGCTCCCAGATCCAGATCAAGGCTCATCAAGACCTCCCGGCGGGTCTTTCCATCGTCGGAGTAGAGGTGCTGACCTCTACCGACAATGGAGCAAACTGGACGAAATTTGAAAAGTTCCACCCCGTCGATAAAGGCAACAACACCTGGGTTGTCACGCTTCTGGGCACCCACGATGATGATCATTCTGACGAGCTGACAATCGACGAGATAAACAAAAACATATACAAATTCCGT
Organism: Oscillospiraceae bacterium; assembly: GCA_017405545.1. Taxonomy (GTDB): domain Bacteria; phylum Bacillota; class Clostridia; order Oscillospirales; family Oscillospiraceae; genus RGIG2311. The sequence continues at coordinate 3,302 of JAFRAF010000201.1, forward strand.
GTGGTGTACGCGCGGGAGAACACCGTAAAGGTCGACCTGACCCCCTCACTGCCCCGTGACAACGAGGGAAATACACAGACCGACCAGGTTGCCCAGCTGTTCAACAACTACACCGAGGTAAAGCCGAACACTGATACACCCAAAGAGGGCGCCAAGGCACAGCAGAAGCACTGCTTCGGCGGCGCAAAGATCAAGTACGGCTACAGCACCTATAACTCCGACCGGACTGTTATGGATTACAGCAATAAAATTGCCGATAGCGACACGATCACTCCTGTCTGGACCGAGGTGACTAACGACAACGGTTCAATGAAATGGTCCCGGAAAGTGACTAACCTCCAGTGTATCAATTTCGGCCTGCCCGCGGAGGACCTGCTGCTGCTCAACGGCACACCCTACAGGGGCAACGACACCATATACTTTACTGAAGCTGAGCTGGCCGGAGACATCATCATCAAGTACTACCACGAGAATTACCAGAGCTACATAAACGCCATGACCCCGGACATCGCCTGGATGGGCCTGTACCTGGACGGCGACGGCGACGGCAAGATCGCGGGCGAGTACAACCCCCAGGACGGCTCGTTTGAGCTGGACGAGAACAGCGAGGACCAGTTTATCCGCTACCTCCGCACAGGCGAGTCCTTCAACGAACTGGAGATCGCGCCTGAGGAGCTTGAGACCGATACCAGCGAGCACAGCGGCCAGTACTTCATACAGGCCTGCTACTCCATGACCCCCCGTTGCCTGACGATTCCGGCGGACGGAAACGAGTCTGACAGGGCCCAGGTTCTGGCCGCAATCACAACGGCCATAGACCCCGCCTCACCGGACTATAAAAGCCAGAGCGCGGAGCAGAGGAAGTACAACTACGTGGTCAGCGCCAAGGACGGCCTCAAGGGCCAGGACGGCAATTATACCTCCGACGACCACGCCATGTACAAATACGAGGCCAGCGTCAAGACAGTGCTGAGCTTCCCCCTGGGCGGCGACAAGACCCCGGCGTAGGTCGCTGATTTAAAGCACGGGACCTATAAATGGACCCCCACATGGTATGAGAACAACCTCTATTCCTATGAGCACCCC
>JAFRAF010000202.1 GCA_017405545.1 Oscillospiraceae bacterium
CGAGCTTCGACCTGAACAAGCTCATCGCCGACGCTTCGAAGGCCAAAGACGGCATGGTGGTGCAGTACAAAGACTTAAAAGGCAACACGAAGATCGATCCCTTCTGCCTGGTGAATGACGGCGAGGCGAAGTACATCGTAATCGGCGAGGGCGAGTACAGCGTGACGGACGCGGACGCCTCCTTCAGCGATATCGCCGGCCTGTGGGGCGAGGAGAATATACTCTTCGCCGCGTACAGGGGACTGGTAAACGGCACGGGAGACGGCAAGTTCTCACCGGAGGTGACCATGTCACGCGCCATGTTCGTGACGGTCCTGTGGCGCATGTCCGGCAGTCCCGCGCCGACGGCTGAGACCACCTTCCAGGATCTCACGGCCGACTGGTACATGGAGTCCGTGGCATGGGCCGTGGAGAAGGGCATCGTCAAGGGCTACAGCGACACCGCCTTCGGGCCCAACGACCCGGTGACCCGCGAGCAGATGTGCGTGCTGATGATACGCTATCTGGACAGCCTGGGCTGGACGCTGGACAAGACGAACCCGGCCATAAACTTCGCCGACGCGGAGCAGATCAGCGATTGGGCGAAGGACGCCGTGGGCGACTGCGTGCGCATGGGCCTGATAAACGGCGTGGGCAACAACATGGTGGCGCCTCAGAAGGACGCCACGAGAATGGAGGCTTCCACCATTCTGACCCGCTTCGTCACCGCCATAGTCGAGCAGTACTGCGGCAAATAAGGACAAAATCAGCGAAAACAAATGCACCTATAAAGCATGAAAGCAGCAAGCTCCACGCTTGCTGCTTTCTGTATATGCTGCTTTACGGCATATTCCCCATTGAAATATGGTTTCAGAAATGTTAAACGAGCTTAATTCTCAAGGAGCAGTCGGAGCACACTGAAGATGCACATTTCCCCATATTGCATAACAAATACTTTGACAAAGATGCATTCGTAGTATAAAATTCAACTGGTGCTTTTTTATTTGGTATTATTTACAGGTCGGTCCAACTGACCTGTATACTGGAAGGGGTAAATGCTTAAATATGCTCACCTATGACATCAACAACAGGGGCGAATCGACCATATACGAGTATCTGTATGGCTGTATCAAAGCGGATATCATGGAGGGACGCCTGGCGGCAAATGAGAAGCTTCCGTCAAAAAGAACGCTGGCGAAGAATCTGGGAGTCAGCGTGACGTCAATTGAAAACGCCTATGATCAGCTGGGGCTGGAGGGCTTTATCCGGGCAGAGGCCGGCAAAGGCTTTTTCGTAAATGAGATAGGTAAAACGGAGGCCCCGGAGGAGCCGGAGCCACTCCATGACAAGAGCCTTGCGGAGATAGAGGACCGGCATAAGGAATTCATCATCGATTTTAAAGCGAACCGAACGTCCATAGAGAATTTCCCTTTTACCGTATGGGCAAAGCTGGTACGCAATCTGCTGTCTGACAGAAATGAGGAGATACTGGGCACCATCCCATACAACGGGCTGAAAGCCCTGAGGGTGGCGCTGGCCAAGCACCTTTATATGTACCGAGGCATGGAGGTTGACCCCAGACAGATAATCATAGGGGCCGGGACGGAGTACCTCTACAGCAGACTTCTCCAGATGTTCGGACAGAACACCGTCATCGCCATAGAGGATCCGGGCTATAAAAAGTTCTCGGAAATATCCTCCAGCCAGGGCATACTGTGGGACTACATCCCCATAGACAGGGAGGGAATGCGCCTTGACATGCTCCAGGACAGTCTGGCAAATGTGATACACGTTTCCCCGGCAAATCATTTCCCCACAGGCACCGTTATGCCCATAAACAGGCGCTTGGATCTGCTGAACTGGGCCTATCAGAAGCCGGACAGGTATATAATCGAGGACGACTACGACTCGGAGCTCCGCTACGCCGGAAGCCTCATACCCCCCATGTTCGCCATGGACAGCAGGAACAAGGTGATATATATAAACACCTTCTCAAAGAGCATAGTGCCCTCGCTGCGCATAAGCTATATGGTGCTGCCGCCCTACCTTATGGAGCTGTACAGGGACACCCTCAGCTTTTATTCCTGCACGGTTTCGTCCTTTGAGCAGATGACCCTGGCACACTTCATCTCAGAGGGATATTTTGACAGGCATATAAACCGCATGAAACGCATATCCAAAGCCAAGCGGGACGAGGTGCTGAACGCCCTTATGGCCTCGCCCCTTTCAAATATAAGCGAGATAATGGAGGCCAACGCCGGGACCCATTTTCTGCTGCATGTGGATACGAGACTGTCGGACAGGAGCATAAAAAAGAGAGCCTCGGAACACCATATCGAGCTGGCCATGCTGTCGGATTATATGAGCAGGCCCAGTCTGAAAAGC
>JAFRAF010000203.1 GCA_017405545.1 Oscillospiraceae bacterium
AGGAGCCGTATCCCCTGAAGACGGTTGAGCAGTTCCCTGTCAAATATCATGGCCGGGACTGTGTTGACCACAATATCATAGTGCAGCGGCTGCTCCTTCAGTTCTTGGGTCAGGACAGCCCTGCAGCCACAGGCCCTTATCCACTGGATATCCGCGGGCTTGCGGGCTGAAACTGTCAGCTCCGCGCCAAGGGCAGACAGCATGTGGGCCAGAAGCTTTCCTATGCGGCCGTATCCGCATAGGAGTATCCCGGATCCGCATAGGGAAATCGGAGTCTCACGGCACAGTATCTCCAGCGCCCCCTCCGCCGTCAGCACGGCATTTGCGACCACCGTTTCCTCTCTGTCGAAATAGTCGTGTATCTCCAGTCCATGTCTCCCCGCTCTTGCCGCGGTATCGGCGTCAACCCTGCCCCCGAGGAGCAGCGTGCCTTTCGGGACCTGGCTGAAAAGCTCATCTATGTACAGCGCTTCCCCGCTGGCGGGCGTATTCAACAGCCCCGGTTCTGACGCGGCAGGCATAGGCAGCACCGCGCAGTCAACACCTGCGAGGGCATCTATATATGTATCGGACTGCTTTATTCCTGCACAGTCAAGGGCGAAGGCCCTGAGCTCATGCCCATCCGAGCGTAAAAGCTCCGCAAGCTTTGTCTGACGAGCGTCGCCGCCAATCAATGCAAATATCACTTATACACCTCCCTGTTCTTTCGGCAATCAGTATCATACTATTCAGATACGGCGCACGCTGTGCAAAGCATGAAATATACTTCAAGCGCCGGTGAAGTCCTTATGAGATCTTCACCGGCGCTTTTTTCGTTTTATTTTGTTTTACAGAGTTTAATCCAAGAGCTTAAATAACATCATCTACGTCCGCTGCCAGCTGTCTGGCCCAGACGACAGCCGCTATGATAAGTCCGATCTCCGACAGGAGCAGGACTATCGCTCCGTACTTCCATGCAGCGAAAAATATGAGCAGCGCCGCCTTGATGCAAAGGCATATAAAGGCGCATTTAAATATCTTCTGCTTTATCTCCCTGGCGGCGGAGACAGCGCCCACCGCTGACCTGTAGCTTCCGTCAGCAGCGACAGCGTCCGCGTATCTGAGGGCTTTATCGTCGGTATTGCCGAGGACTATGGCGGAATCGGCCTTCCGCATCCTCTTTGTATCATCTACGCCGTCGCCTATATATGTGAGCTTGTCCCCCTTGAGCTGCATCTCCACAACATCGCGGAACCTGCCCTCCGTGTCGTTTTTATCCGTCACACACAGCTCCGTTGCGCCCGGCAGTCCGGCCAGACTGTTCTCCGAGGCCTTATCTGTTACGACAACCACACGGCCGATGTCCAGAGCATCCAATTCACTCACGGCGTTGGTAAAGCCGCTGTCCACTACGCGCTCCAGAAGATATCTGCCGGCGTACTTCCCGTTGACAGTCACCATGAGTTCAGATGCGTCCTCCACCGGCTCAGGGCATACAACGCCAAGCCGCTCTATGAAATCCCTCTGACCTACGGCAACTATTACTCCGTCCTGAAACGCGGCCACAAGCCCCTGGCCCTCGATCTCCTTGAATCTCGTGACCTTTTCCTCGTCTATACCGCCGTTCCACAGTCGGCACAGCATTCGGGCGAGGGGCTCCCGGGACCTGTACACAGCGTGGGCTGTAAGCATATTGAGCTGGTCGATCTCTATCTCGGAGGGCTCCACCCGGCTGATGGTGTACGCCGGCTGACCGCTGCCGTCACCCTTCATACCCACGGCAACGGAGGTCGTGTTCGCCAGCTTCTCCACCGCCGTCTCGCTGCGGAAGACGACACCTCCGGAAATGGCGGTACCCATGCCCTCGAAGCACAATATGTGCTTTGCCGCAACTATTGCTGTGGGACAGCTCAGGGCCAGAAACAGGAAGGCCTTTCCTATCCAGGGCTTGAACTCAAGGCCGCCCAACTACGGTATGAGCAGAGCCACTATAAGAGCCGCCGCCGCGGCAGCGGGGAGATATATCTTCAAAAAAGCCCTCAATACGCCTGAATCATCGACCTCAAGCCCGCTTCCACCGTACTCATCAAGGCGAACCACGGCGCTCTCCGCTTCGGTCTTGGCAACCTGTATATGCAGAGTCGAGTCAGAGTTGAAAGCCCCGGCATATACATAGTCGCCTGCTTTAACGCTCACTTCTTCCCCGTCGGTGTAGGGCTCAGGCTGGCTGACAACGGATTCGCCCTCGACCACGACACCGTCAAAGGCGCAGCAGCTGTCCGCGGGCATGGTGACGATGTCCCCGCGCCGTACGTCCTCTGTACGCATTTCCCGTGCGGTACCCTCACGCAGTACCGTCACGCTCTCGGGTCTGTCCTCGTTTGAAAGGCGCAGCTCGTCCCCTGCCTTGAAGCGGGCCAGCTCAGCGGCGATAATGCCGCAGTGGTATATTATCGCGGCCACCGCCGCAGGGGCGGCATAACCAAAGAACGCTGCCCCGACACAGCCCACCGTCATACACAGCGGCAGGCTGAAAAAATGCCTCTGCATCACGTCATCAAAGGCGGACAGTGCGATGTCATATATGACTATCAGCAGGGCGATTACGCTGACGACAGTCTTCACAATCGGGTTTAGAATACACAGTCCGAACAATACCAGGACCAAAGCGGCAATCAGTCTTAAAACCGTTCTGCTCTGACCGGTGCTCGTTATGTAGTCTTTTATGAGTCCAAGCACGGCAGGGACCTCTCCGATTATATTCTTTACCATAGCAATCCTCCGTTATCCCTGAGTTTTCCCTCCGTCAAACGATGATACGACCAGTCCTGCCAGAATGAGCAGGGTTCCTGTCACAATATACATTGTGACAGCTTCGCTGAGCACTATGGCCAAGCATATCACCGTTACGACAGGGGTGACATAGATGTACATATTCGTTTTTACGGCACCGATAAGCGTAATGGCCCTGTTCCACGCCAAATAACACAGTGCGGATGAGAAGACACCTAAAAGCGCCATATTCAGGAGCATCACCGGCTTTACAAGCACGCTGAACTCAAGATGCTCCCCCAAAATGTAATAAAAAGGCAGGGAAAGAATTATCCCATAGAAGAAAATGCGCCTTGTCAGCGTGATGATATTCATCCCGCTGTCTCCCACACATTTGGCCACAAGGGAATATACAGCCCAGCACAGGGCGGCTCCCAACGCCAGCAGGTCTCCCCGTGGATTGAGCTCCACAATGTCGCTTCCTCCCCAGCTGACGATGATTATCCCGACGAAAGCCAATATAAAGCCCAGATAGAACAGCTTTCCGACACTCTGTCCTGTAAACCAGTGGGCCAGTATGCCGGTGAGCAGCGGCGCCGTTGACACCAGTATACTCGTATTTGAGGCCTGTGTAAACATCAGGGCGCTGTTTTCACAGAGATAGTACAGGGTGACCCCGCTGACGGCGCATATAATCAGGTACAACTCGGTCCTCAGCTCTTTAAAGCTTTCCCATTTGGGATACATGAGCCAGAGTATAACGTACCCGAGGCACATCCTGCACAGCAGAACGGATATGGGCCCCATATCCGCCACAAGTATCTTGGTAGAAATAAAAGAGACCCCCCAAACGAGTACTGAAACAAAGGCCAGCAGGTGTCCCTTTATCCTGTCCGGAGTACTGCCCATCTATTTGCAGAGCTCCGCAATGCACAGAGCGAATATCTTTGCGGCGGTAAGCATGTCCTTGACACAGACGCACTCATTCTTACTGTGCAGGCGGGTATCAAAGCCCTCTCTTGAGGTCCCGAAGGCCACTCCGCCCTCAATTTCGTGCACATATGTGCCTCCGCCGATGGCGAGGCAGCGGCATTCCTCCCCCGTTGTCGCCTTATAGCAGCGCTGGAGCGTACGGATAAAGTCCGAGTCCGCAGGGGTATGGTGGGCCGGCTTCTGCCGTCCCTCAAAGGCATAGCCCTCGGCCTCAAGGCGGGCCCTGAGCACGTTTATGCAGTTGTCCTCAGTGGCGCACATGGGGGCGCGGCAGTCCACGGTGCCGCTTATGCTGCAGCCGTCCATAGTAAGAATATTCAATGACGCGGTCAGAGGGCCGGATACCTCGTCCTCCATTTTAAGTCCGGCGGCCTCGCCGTAGTAGTCCCTGTGGGGGAAGACGGATGCAAGCTCTCTCACCGCCCTTGTCGAATCGCAGTCGGCCAGCGCTGTCTCAGACAGCAGCGACAGCAGAGCGGTTACGGAGTTCTCCGCCTCCCAGGGGGTTGATGAGTGCCCGCCTATACCCGTAACGCTGAGCTTTGCGCCTGCGTCCACGTCGCATACGCTGATCCTGGTGTTTTCATAACGTCTTTCAAAGGCCTCAGCCAAAGCATGAAGATTATCAGCCTTTATGCCGCATATCACAGCCTCCGCCATGTCTGGAATTACATTTGAGCGGAATCCGCCGCTGAGTTCGCATATACGCGGCGAAGCTGTTTCTGAGGACCATTTTTTTGTAAAATGCGCTGTGAGCATGGCCTTTTCTGTATTGTAAATAGGAAAACCCGAGTCCGGCGAGAAGGTATAGGGAGCAGAGCGCTCCTGCTTAAAATAATACTCAAGATCGCTCATGCCCGATTCCTCATCCGTGCCGAGTATCATCCTCGCATTCTTTGTGACAGGTATGCCCAATTCTTTGACCGCACGCATGCCGTAGATGCATGCCACAGCGGGGCCCTTGTCGTCATCCGTGCCTCGGCCGTAAAGGCAGCCGTCATCCTTAAGTGTGGCTGTGAAGGGATCTGTATCCCAGCCGTCGCCCTCTCCTACCACGTCCATATGAGCAAGCATATCCACCGCCCGCTCGCCGTCGTTAAGGTCAACAGCGCCCACATAGTTGTCATAGTTCTTCACCTTAAAGCCAAAGCCGCTGCACATGTCGAGGGCTGTGTTCAGCGCCTCCGCCGGGCCGGGGCCGTAGGGCTTGCCGGGCTCGG
>JAFRAF010000023.1 GCA_017405545.1 Oscillospiraceae bacterium
GGCGGACGCGGACGTGCAGATGATGGCCTCCGGCGCTGTATACAGGGTGACGGAGGTGGGCCATATGCGCCCCATGGGCCTGGAGCCCTGCGACAGGCTCATAGCCGGCGACGTGGGATACCTGACCGCCAGCATAAAGAACGTCTCTGACACGGAAGTGGGGGACACGGTCACACTCAGCGAGCGCCCCGCCGAGGAGCCTCTGCCCGGCTACAGGCCGGCACAGCCTATGGTATTCTCCGGTATATACACGGCGGACGGGGCCAAGTACCCGGACCTGAGGGACGCCCTTGAGAAGCTCAAGCTCAACGACGCCGCATTGTCCTATGAGCCGGAATCATCGGTAGCCCTGGGCTTCGGCTTCAGATGCGGTTTCCTGGGCCTTCTGCATATGGAGATCATACAGGAGCGCCTTGAAAGAGAGTACAATCTCGATCTTATCACCACGGCGCCCAGCGTGGTATACAGGGTGCTGAAGACCGACGGCAGTGTTGTGATGATAGATAATCCGCTGGACTACCCGGATCCGGGGGAGATAGAGCAGGCGGAGGAGCCCTTTGTAAGCGCCTCCATAATCTGTCCCGCCGAGTTCGTGGGAAACATTATGGAACTATGTCAGGACAGACGCGGCGAATACAAGGGCATGAACTACCTGGAGGAGACGAGAGTTGAACTCAACTACGATATGCCACTCAATGAGATAATCTATGACTTCTTTGACGCGCTGAAATCCCGCAGCAGGGGATACGCCTCCCTGGACTACGAGTTCCAGGGCTACAGACCCTCAGACCTTGTTAAGCTGGATATCCTCTTAAACGGCGATGTGGTGGACGCCCTGTCCTTTATCGTCCACAAGGACAAGGCCTATTCAAGAGGCAGACGCATAGCCGAAAAGCTCAAGGAGAACATACCGAGGCAGCTGTTCGAGATACCCGTGCAGGCGGCGGTGGGCGGAAAGATAATCGCCAGAGAGACCATAAAGGCCCTGCGCAAGGATGTTCTGGCCAAGTGCTACGGCGGTGATATAACGAGAAAGAAAAAGCTCCTCGAAAAGCAGAAGGAGGGCAAAAAGCGCATGCGTTCCCTCGGCACCGTGGATGTGCCCCAGGAGGCGTTCATGGCCGTGCTCAAGTTCGATGAGTAATAAGACGGGCGGAGACTGCGCTGTTATACAAAAACGATCTATATAAACGATTAAGCGGCAGGCGTCAAAGCCTGCCGCTTAAAAAATAATTGACTGTGTTCATTTACCGCCTGCGCTTCGTGATCACGTTGAAGATTAACGCTATCAGCAGCAGCGTCACAAAAAAGCCGGTCACTGCGCTGAGGGCGGCCCTGACTGAGTTTAAAAGCGAAAAAGCCACCAGAAAAAGCGGTATGGGCAACTGTAAAAGCATAAGCGCGGAACTGCAGCCGCTGGACATCTTCTTTATAATGACATGGTACAGCACTAAGTACTGTGCGCAGCCGCACACGGCCCCGATTACTACAAACAGCATATTCATGACTTAACTATCCGTTTTCCATGTATTGATCTTACGCTTGTTCTGCGCCTTGTGTACAAAACACGCTGCGAAAAATCTTTATTTAAGATATACCAAGGGTACGGCCTTTGTCAAGTCCGTGTTATACCCATACGCGGCGCGGACGTTTTTCCCTTCGGTAGCTTCCGTTTATCTCTATCAGTATGATATCGTCTCCTATTCTTCTTATGCATTCCCAGGGGATGACGTAGTCCTCGTCCCTGCCCAGCAGACCGAAAAAACGGCACATCCCCGGGACAACTATCGCCAGTATGCAGCCCGTGGCCGTGTTGAGTATGACGTCGCATACAAAACCCAGCCTGAGTCCGTCTTTGATGTTGATTACCTCTTTGCATCGTAAATCAGCTATTCTGCAATGCATATCCATATCCCATTTCCGCCGCCGTGAATTTGATATGCTCGAGGACCGGGCTCCCCATGAGCGGCAATGAGGACCCTTTGGAAAGCGCCTCATATATATTTTATTCGGGCAGTTATGAAAAAGACCGGGTATAATACAAAAAGAAAAAGCCGCATACCGTACATGGTATGCGGCCCGAGTATTATCATCAAAGATTGAGAAGCGCGCTTGCCCAACTGAAATATATCACAAGTGAGAGTATATCTATGATCGTCGTTATCAGGGGACTTGCCATCACCGCCGGGTCAAGGCCGGCCTTCTTTCCCAGTATGGGCAGAAGGGACCCGAATACCTTGGCGCAGATTATCGTGCAGAAGAGGGCAGCTCCTATGGACAGGGCCACATCCACGACAAGGACCTCCGGCCCAATGAAAAAGCGGTCTATGATGAGCAGCTTGACTCCCAGACCTACCACAAGGCCGATTCCGCACAGGAGGCTTACGCGGAGTTCCTTCCATAGTACGGCCAGCCAGTCGGAAAACTCGACCTCACC
>JAFRAF010000204.1 GCA_017405545.1 Oscillospiraceae bacterium
AACTGTCGAAAATCTTTGCACTGCTGCTGGCGCTCCTCATGCTCACCGCATGTCTGGCTGCCTGCGGCACGGAAACCGTTGTTGAGGACGCCGAGCAGGCGGCCGAGACCGTAGCTGAAGACGCCGAACAGGCTGAAGAGGCCGTCGAAGGCGCCGTAGAGGACGCCGCTGAGACTGTTGAGGGCGCTGTCGCCGACAAGAGCTATGTCATCTATTCTGACAACAGCTTCGCCCCCTTCGAGTACTTCGACACCGCCGCCAACGCCTACATAGGCCTTGACATGGACATCCTCGCCGCCATCGCTGAGGATCAGGGCTTTGAGTACACCATGTCCAACGAGGGCTTCGACGCCTCCATGGGCGCTGTACAGTCCGGCCAGGCCGACGGCATGATCGCGGGCATGACCATCAACGAGAAGCGCCAGGAGACCTTCGATTTCTCCGACGGCTATTTTGAGGACGGTCAGATCCTGGTCGTTCCCGCCGGCAGCGATATCGCTGACTGGGCAGACCTCACCGGCAAGACCGTAGCTGTCAAGACCAGCACCGTCGGCGCCACCTATGCCGAGGAGATGGCCGAGCAGTACGACTTTGAGCTGCAGTACTACGAGGATTCCCCCACCATGTACACCGCTGTTGTCAACGGCACCAATGACGCCTGCGTAGAGGACTATTCCGTTATCTGCTGGGCCATCAAGAGCGAGGGCATGGCCCTTGAGACCGTGGGCGACATCGTCAACTCCGGCTTCTACGGCTTCGCCGTGAAGAAGGGCGAGAACCCCGAGCTCATCGAGATGTTCAACGCCGGTCTCGCCAACATCAAGGCCAGCGGCGCCTATGACGAGATCCTGGCCACCTACGGCTATTAATCACAGCTTTATCAGCGAAAAGTAATACAAACAGATAAATAATGGAAATTCAGCATAGCGCCTGTGTTGTGCTATGCTGAATTTTCAATGGAAGTGCATTGTATGGATTTTGAAAGAGTTCTTCAGGAGGCCACTCCGCTGCTGCTGGAAGGCATAAAAATGACCGTGCTGATCTCCGTGATCTCCATTGTTCTCGGAATCCTCATCGGTATTTTCGCCTGTCTGCTGGGCAGATCTAAAATCGGAATACTCCGCTTTATTTCCAACGCCTACGTCTGGGTTATACGCGGAACGCCAATGATAGTTCAGGCGTTCATCGTATATTTCGGCATGCCCCAGCTGGTACAGATGCTCATTAACCCCAGCTTCAGGATAACGGCCTTCTCAGCCGGTATAATCACCCTCAGCCTCAACGCCGGGGCATATCTCTCCGAGATATTCAGAAGCGGCATATCCGCCGTCAGCCGCGGCCAGATAGAGGCTGCAAGAAGTCTGGGCCTCAGCCAGGGTAAAACCATGCTGAAGGTCGTCCTGCCCCAGGCTGTCAAGATAGCCATCCCCTCCATGGTGAATCAGTTTATCATCACCGTAAAGGACACATCTATTCTCTCCGTCATAGGTCTTGCCGACATCGTCAACAAGGCGAAGGTATATGTGGGCTCCTCATATCAGTTCTTCGCCACCTACATACTTGTCGCCATATACTATCTGATAGTTATATCCATACTCATGGTGATATCCAGACGAATCGAGAGCAAGCTCAACTACGAAAAGGAACGGAAGGCCTGATATCATAAACGGGTCACTGATATAGTGTGAGCATTTACACCGCGTATGATTAAAGGCGTGCCGCCCAGGAGGGCGGCGGAATGGAGATAAATATGACGTTAAACAGATCGAATACCCCAGAGCAGGCCCCGGTATCCCCGGTCCCCGGCTCTGTGTCATATAACAAATCCGAAAAGGTAAAGGTATCCGCCCTGCACAAGAAATTCAGGGAGCTCCACGTTCTCAAGGGCGTGGATATAACCATCGGCGAGGGCGAGGTGGTCTGTGTCATCGGGCCTTCCGGCTCCGGCAAATCCACCCTGCTGCGCTGTCTGAACAAGCTGGAAGAGGCCACAGAGGGCGAAATTGTCATAGACGGCTGCCGCATCACAGACAAAAAGGTGGACATCAACAAGATACGCGCCAACATCGGCATGGTGTTCCAGAGCTTCAATCTGTTCTCCCACATGACCGTCAAAAAGAACGTGATGTTCGCCCCCACGGAGCTGAAGATACTCACAAAGCCACAGGCCGAGGCCAGAGCCATGGAATTGCTCACACGGGTCGGTCTCGCCGACAAGGCGGACAACTACCCCCACCAGCTGTCAGGAGGACAGCAGCAGCGTGTGGCCATCGCCAGAGCGCTGGCCATGAACCCCGACATCATGCTCTTTGACGAGCCCACGTCGGCTCTCGACCCGGAAATGGTGGGCGAGGTGCTGGACGTCATGAAGAAGCTGGCCGCCGACGGCATGACCATGGTGGTTGTCACCCACGAGATGGGCTTCGCACGCGAGGTCTCCGACCGGGTCATCTTCATGGACGACGGCGTCATCGTGGAGGAGGGCACGCCGGAGGAGCTGTTCGGCAATCCCAAGAGCGACCGCCTGCAGAGCTTCCTGGCGAAGGTCCTGTAGCTTATCGGCGCAGGGGCCCCTTTTCACAGGCCCCGCTGTAAAATCAAATCTCATGTGTTAAGAGGCTGTCACAGAATGTTGATTCCGTGACAGCCTCTTTCGGCGTTATATGCCATAATCAGCAGAGGCAGTGAGTTATAGTTTTGAGAAACCCAAGGCAGAGCGAGCGGCGCGAGCGGTATTTGAAGCCCCTGGGTTTGCAAAGGGTCCGCAGACCCTTTGCCGGCCTGTTTTTCCGCCCTGTCGGGTGGAAATCAGGCCAAATATCCAATTCGAGGCGGCTTCGCCCCTCGAGCTCCCCTGTGCCAACTTTTTTCCGGTAAAAAGTTGGGCTGCGGAGCATACAAAGCTGAATGTCAGCATTTACGTTGAAATCAACGCTGTTACTAATCGACAGTTTTTCCCTCCGGGGACCATATTTTCTCACGCGAGAAAATATGGAAAAAGAGCGGAAAAGTGGGATACCCCCTTTTCAAAGGGAGCTGTCAGACGCAAGTCTGACTGAGGGATTGCTCCCCGACACGGCGCTGCCAACCACCGAATGATTGTGCGGGCTTTCAAAAGCACCTCATCCGTCGCAAGCGGCTTTCCGGCTCAGTTCACCATCTTCTCCTGCTTGACCTTGTGGTCGATAACATGTCGGGAGGCCAGCTCTTTCTTTATATCGTCCAGCTCTATGCCCATCTCTATCATCAGCACCATCACGTGGTAGGCCAGATCGCCGATCTCATATACGGTGTTGGCCTTGTCCCCGTCTTTGGCGGAGATAATGACCTCGGTACACTCCTCGCCCACCTTTTTAAGTATCTTGTCCACGCCCTTCTCGAAGAGATAGCTGGTATAGGAGCCCTGCTTGGGCTCCGTTTTTCTGCCCTTGAGCATATCCATCAGCCCCTCGTAGCTGAACGCGGGGGCCGTTTCGCCCGTATAAATATTCTCGTTGAAGCAGGAATCCGTGCCCAGATGGCAGGCGGGGCCATCCTTGCAGACCTCTACCACCAGGGCATCCCTGTCACAGTCGGCGGTGATGGACACGATGTGCTGGTAGTTGCCGCTGGTGTCACCCTTGAGCCAGAGCTCCTGCCGCGAGCGGGACCAGAAGCAGGTCAGTCCCTTTTACATGGATATGCGCAGACTCTCCTCGTTCATATATGCAACCGTGAGGACCTTTTTGCTGCCGCTGTCCACCACCACGGCGGGGATGAGCCCCTTTTCATCAAATTTCAGTTTGGAAATGTCAAACATTTATTTTACCTCCTGACAGGAATGCCGTTGTCGGCCAGCGTATTTTTAAGTTCCGAGATACTCACCTCTCCGAAGTGGAATATGGAGGCCGCCAGGCCCGCGTCCACCTTGGGGAGGGTCTTGAAGAGCCTGACAAAGTCGTCGATGCAGCCCGCTCCGCCGGAGGCGATGACCGGCACGTTGACCACATTGCAGACGGCCTCCAGCATCTCAAGGTCGAATCCCCGCTTCACCCCGTCCGTGTCGATGGAGTTCAGGACTATCTCCCCGGCGCCCATGTCCACGCCCCGGCGTATGTACTCAATTGCCTCCAGGCCCGTGTCCACTCTGCCGCCCTTGGCGAATACCCGGTATCCGCCGTCCACGCGCTTCACGTCTGCGGACAGCACCACGCACTGGTCGCCGTAACGCTTGGCGGCCTCGCCGCTAAGCTTCGGGTTCTTTATGGCCCCGGAGTTGACGCTGACCTTGTCCGCGCCGAACTGGAGCACCCGCTCAAAGTCCTCCAAGCCGTTGATGCCTCCGCCCACGGTCAAGGGGATGAATATCTTCTCCGCAAGGTCCCTGAGTATGCCCGTAAACAGCTTGCGGCCCTCGGCCGAGGCCGTTATGTCGTAGAACACCAGCTCGTCGGCCCCCTGCTCTGAGTAGAACTCGGCCAGCTTGACCGGATCCTCCACATCGTTCAGGCCCTGAAAGTTCACGCCCTTGACCACTCTGCCGTCCTTTACGTCCAGACAGGGGATAATTCGTTTTGTGATCATCCGGCCACCTCCACCGCCTTTTTCAGGTCTATGGCTCCGCTGTACCAGGCCTTGCCTATTGTGGCGCCGTACATGCCCATCTCCTTCAGGGCGGCCACGTCCTCAAGGGTGGACACGCCTCCCGAGGCGATGAGGTCCAGCGGGAAGCGCTCGTTCAAGCCCCTGTAGAGCTCTCTGTTGGCTCCGCCCAGCGTGCCGTCTCTGGATATGTCCGTGCATATGACTGTCCTTACACCGATCTCACAGAGCCGGGCGCAGAAGTCCTCACAGCCCAGGCTGCTGGTCTCCGTCCAGCCCTTTATGGCCACAAGGCCGTCCTTTATATCCACGCCCACAGCTATTTTGTCGCTGTACATGCCCACCATCTTCTCCAGCAGCTCCGGCTGCTCCACTGCGGCAGTGCCCAGTATGACCCGGCAGACTCCGCAGTCCAGATATCTCTTTATGACCTCCTCGCTGCGTATGCCGCCGCCTATCTCCACCTTCAGGCCGCTGTCAGAAGCTATTCGCGCCTCGATGGCGTAGTTGGGCGTGCTGCCGTCCTTGGCCCCCTCCAGGTCCACCATGTGCAGATACTCAGCGCCGCAGGCCCTGAAGGTCCCGGTCAGCTCCGGCGGGTTATCACTGTACACCGCCATGCGGGAGTAGTCGCCCTTGTAAAGGCGCACAGCCTTGCCCTCGTATAGATCTATCGCCGGTAAAATATACACATCATCACCTACATTTCACAAAAAGCCCTGAGTATGCTCAGGCCTACGCGCCCGCTCTTCTCCGGGTGGAACTGGCAGCCCATCACATTGTCCCTCGCCACCGCCGCCGTGAGCTCTATGTCGTACTCGGTGGAGGCCGTGATATACCGGCTGTCGCAGTCCGCGTAGTAGCTGTGCACGAAATATGCGTGGTCGTTTTCATTTATATACTTGAACAGTCCCGTCGGGCCCTTGGGCAGGTGCAGGGCGTTCCAGCCTATGTGGGGCACCTTCAGCTCCCTGTTTATCTTCGGGCGCATATCCACCACGCTGCCGGGTATGAGTCCCAGGCCCCTGTGCTCGCCGTACTCAAAGCTCCGGTCGAAGAGCATCTGCATGCCCAGACATATGCCCAGTATGGGCTTGCCGTCCCCAGCGGCCCGCTTCAGGGCCTCGTCCAGTCCGGCCCGCCGCAGGCTCTCCGCCGCGTCGCCGAAGGCCCCGACCCCGGGGAGGATTATCTTGTCGGCGGCGCTTATCTCCTTCTCATCGCCGCTGACAAGCACGGGAGCGCCTATCATGGCAAATGAGCTTTTTAGGGAAAAGAGGTTCCCAACGCCGTAATCAACTATAACTATCATCACAGTATCCCTTTTGTGGAGGGTATTGCGCCGTCCAGCTCCGGATCGATGGCCGCAGCCTGCTTCAATGCCCGGCCGAAGGCCTTGAACACAGCCTCGGCTATGTGGTGTGAATTGGTCCCGTCCAGCATCTTTATGTGCAGGGTCATGCCGCTTGATCGCACAAGGCCCTGGAAAAACTCCTCCACCAGCTCTGTGTCAAAGCTGCCTATTTTCTCCGTGGGGATGTCCACATTATAGCGCAGGCAGGAGCGCCCGGACAGGTCCACTGCGCACAGTACGAGGGCCTCATCCATAGGCAGTATGATGCTGCCGTAGCGCGTTATGCCGCGCTTGTCATCCAGAGCTCCCGATATGGCCTCTCCCAGGGCGATGCCTATGTCCTCCACGCTATGGTGGTCGTCCACCCGGGTGTCTCCAACGCATTTAAGCCCCAGCCCGAAGCCGCTGTGTCTGGAAAACAGGCTGAGCATGTGGTCCAGAAAGCCCACGCCGCTGTCTATCGTCAATGGTTCTGTAAAATCGCAGTCTCCCCCGTCCAGGGCCAGGTACAGCTGTATATCGGTCTCCGCCGTCTTTCTGTTTACACTTTTTTCGCGCATCTCTACCATCCTTTCCCTGAGATCATTTAATGATCGCCTCTACATTCCGGCAGAGCCGGCTGATCTGCTCGTTCTTGAATTTGAAATAGGCCTTGTTGGCTATGAGTCTGGCGCTGATGGGGATGATCGTCTCCAGCGGCGCAAGGCCGTTTTCCTGCAGGGTCTTGCCCGTCTCCACGATGTCGACTATCACGTCGGACAGGCCCAGTATGGGGGCCAGCTCTATGGAGCCGTTGAGCTTTATTATATCTATCTCCCTGCTCCGGCTCTGGTAATATTCCCTCGCAATATTCGGGAACTTTGTGGCCACTCTCAGGGTGCGGCTGCGGCTGTCCCGGAAGTCCGCCGGCCCCGCCACGCACATGCGGCACTTGCCCATGTCCAGGTCCAGCAGCTCATATATGTCCGGGCTGTACTCCAGCAGTATGTCCTTGCCCGCCACGCCTATGTCTGCGGCGCCGCGTTCCACATATATGGCCACGTCGGAGGGCTTCACCCAGAAGTATCTGACGCCCAGCTCCGGATTTTCAAAGGTGAGCCTCCTGTTTTCCTCCTTAAGACTGGGACAGGCGTAGCCCGCCTGCTCAAAAATGTCATAGACCTTCTCCCCCAGCCGGCCCTTCGGCAGGGCTATATTTATCATCTCATCCAAGGCGGCTCACCTCCCGTTCGCGTGAATGACTTCCCGGGCTCGTATATTTTCCGTACCCTCGGGCTGTACTCTCACCGTGTTGCCTTTTGCCCTGCAGCTCTCCGCAAGGGCCACGGTCCGGGCCATATCCCCCGCCGGGTCATAGAGTATGAGTGTATCTACGTCGTATTCCCGCCTGGCGAACATGAAGCGCTCCAGCTCATCCAGATACACCGCAAAGCCTATGGCCTGGCTGTGCTTGCCCATCTTTATCATCAGATTGTCGTACCTGCCGCCGGACAGGACACCCACCGGGATGCCCTTTATAAAGCCCCGGAAAACGAGGCCGTTATAGTAGTCCATATCGTTGACCACTGAGAAATCCAAATTGAGATTGCCGAGATTATACAGCTTGAGCAGTCCGCATATCTCCCGCAGGCGCTTTATGAC
>JAFRAF010000205.1 GCA_017405545.1 Oscillospiraceae bacterium
CGGTAAGTTCGAGCTCGGACTTTGCGCGCTGTTCGGCGGTGGGGTTGATGACGATCCTGCCGTCGACCAAGCCTACGAACACGCCGCCTATGGGGCCGTTCCAGGGGATATCGGAGATGGCCACTGCGGCGGATGCGCCTATCATTGCGGCGATCTCGGGGGAGTTGTCGTGCTCCACAGCCATGACCGTGCAGGCGATGACCACGTCATTGCGCAGATCGGTGGGGAACAGGGGGCGCATGGGCCTGTCTATCATTCTGGAGGCCAGGATGCCCTTCTCGGAGGGGCGGCCCTCACGGCGGAGATAACCGCCGGGGATGCGGCCCACGGCGTAGAGCTTTTCCTCGAAGTCAACGGACAGGGGGAAGTAATCTATGCCGGACTTGGGTCTGGCGGAGGCGGTGGCGGTCACCAGAACGGTGGTCTCGCCGTAGCTCACCATGACGGCGGCGTTGGCCAGCTCAGCATATTTGCCGACCTCCAGCTTGAGCGGACGTCCGGCCAGCTCCATCTCATACTTGCGATAGTTGGGGAATTCTCTCTTTTTGATTATCATATTAGCTCCTTTCGATCAGCGGAGCCTTGTGTCCTTAGCACCTGAAATCAGGGCCGGAAATCCCGGCGTTCATTTCAACTGCTAAGATACTGCGGGCTCCTTTGTCAAGTTGTTGTTTCTGTCTTGGTTTTAAGCCCTCAAGCCGGTTACAGCCGGGGCTTAATTATGCTTTACGGACGGGAGATTTACCCCCGTCCGTATACAGGTACTCCGATTACTTTCTGATGCCCAGCTTGGCTATGCATGCTCTGTAACGCTCGATATCCTTCTCCTTGAGATAGTCGAGGAGACGGCGGCGCTTACCGACCATCTTGAGCAGGCCCAGTCTGGAGTGGTTGTCCTTC
Organism: Oscillospiraceae bacterium; assembly: GCA_017405545.1. GTDB lineage: Bacteria > Bacillota > Clostridia > Oscillospirales > Oscillospiraceae > RGIG2311. The sequence continues at coordinate 901 of JAFRAF010000205.1, forward strand.
TTGTGTACCTTGAGATGCTCGGTGAGCTGAGAGATGCGCTCAGTCAGGATAGCGATCTGCACCTCGGGAGAACCGGTGTCGGTCTCATGGGTGCGGTTGGACTCGATTACGGCAGTCTTCTGTTCCTTGGTTATCATTTCAATAGTTCCTTTCTTTTATTTATACCCACAACTCCAAGTATGAGGCGGAAAAGGTACCGAGGTATTCGGCTGTATCCTCAAACCGGGAACAGGGGCACACACTGTGTCAGTTTACCATAAGCGGATTCATTTGTAAAGCAATATTTTTTATTTTCCCTTTATCACATCAGCGACCATGCCAATCGGGGCTGCGCTTTTCAAAGAAAGCCGCTACACCCTCGTTTTTATCCTCGCTTCCGCAGGCGATGGCGAAAAGGCGGTTCTCAAACTCCAAGGCCAGCTCCTGACTCATCTCCGGGCCGTAGTCCACCGCGTCCTTTGCAAGGCGCAGGGCCAGCGGCGCCTTTGCCGCCAGCTTGCCGGCCATTATCCGCGCTTCCTCCATGAGCTTGTCTTTGGGCACCACCTTGTTGGCGAGTCCTATGCGGTAGGCCTCCTGCGCGTCTATGGGCTCGCCCAGAAGCACCAGCTCCATGGCGCGGCCCCTGCCCACAAGGCGGGTTAGGCGCTGGGTGCCGCCCAGACCGGGTATGATGCCCAGATTGATCTCCGGCTGGCCGAATTTCGCCGTGTCCGCCGCTATCCTCAGGGTGCAGGCCATGGCTATCTCACAGCCGCCGCCGAAAGCGTAGCCGTTCACTGCGGCTATGCTGGGCTTGGGCAAGTGCTCCAGATGGGCGGTCACGGCTCTGCGCCGTCTGC
>JAFRAF010000024.1 GCA_017405545.1 Oscillospiraceae bacterium
ACCGGTTCCGTATCTTTTCACAGAGAGAAATATGTGGCCTCCGGGGGCCCTGACGGCGGGGACGGCGGCAGGGGAGGAGACGTCATTCTGGTGACTGACCCGAATATGTCCACGCTCATGGACTTTCGGTATAAGAGAAAATACTCCGCCGGCGCGGGCAGCGACGGAAGCGGAAAGCGCCGCAGCGGAAAGGATGGGGAGAGCATCACGATCAAAGTCCCCCTGGGCACTATAGTCCGTGACGCCCAGTCCGGCGCTATAATAAAGGACATGTCCGATAATGAGCCCTTTGTTCTGGCACGCGGCGGCAACGGAGGCTGGGGCAACGCACATTTCGCAACTCCCACGAGGCAGGCCCCGCGTTTCGCAAAAAGCGGATTGAACGGGCAGGAGCGGGAGGTCATGCTGGAGCTTAAGCTTCTGGCGGATGTGGGCCTTGTGGGCTTTCCCAATGTGGGCAAATCCACGCTTTTGTCTGTTGTATCGAAGGCTCACCCCAAAATAGCAAACTACCACTTCACCACTCTCTATCCCAATCTGGGCGTAGTCTATGTGGACGAGGGGGTATCCTTCGTCATGGCTGACGTGCCGGGTATCATTGAGGGCGCCGCCGACGGCGCGGGTCTGGGTCACGAGTTCCTGCGGCACATCGACAGATGCCGTCTGATTGTACATCTTGTGGATGTGTCCGGCAGCGAGGGAAGGGATCCGGTGGAGGATTTTGACACCATCAATACGGAGCTTTCCAACTATTCCGCCGAACTGGCCTCCCGCCCACAGCTTGTGGTCGCAAATAAGTGCGACCTGCTGGACAGTGAGGACAATCTCGTAAGGCTGAGGGATTATGTCACCGGAAAGGGATACCGCTTCTTTGAGATGACCGCCTCCGCGCATATGGGAGTCAGGGAACTTGTAAACGCCATCGCGGCGGAGCTTGCCCATCTTCCGCCCGTCACCGTATATGAAACAGAGTATGTGGAGACAGCGGACGTGCCCGATACGGCGGACGACCTCGACATTCAGGTGCAGGACGACGTCTGGATAGTGGAAGGCCCATGGATGGAGAGAGTGGTCTCCAATGTTAACTTCTCAGATTATGAATCCCGGATGTACTTTGATAGAGTGCTGCGGAATTCCGGCCTCTTTGACCGCCTTGAAGCCATGGGTATCAGGGAAGGTGATATAGTTAGCATCTATAACATGGAATTTGAGTATCAAAAATAGTCATATAGCCTATTGCAAGGCGGCATACTGATGTGATAGAATAATTAATTATAAATTTGCTATTTCAGGCCATATTTGATTGGATAAAAATCAATGAATAGATATGAAACATAATATTCATTCAGGAGGAAATAAAAATGAGCAAAGAGACATTTTACATCACAACCCCGATATATTACCCGTCGGATAAACTGCATATCGGCCACACCTACTGCACCGTGGCAGCCGACACTATGGCAAGGTATAAGCGGATGCGGGGCTACGATGTAATGTTTCTTACCGGGACCGACGAGCACGGCCTTAAAATAGAGGAAAAGGCCAAGGCCGCGGGCATCACTCCCCAGGAGTTTGTGGACAACATCGTGGCAGGGCCCAGAGGCATACTTGATCTCTGGAAGCTTATGAACATCTCCAATGACAGGTTTATACGCACAACCGACGATTACCATGTCAGCGCCATACAGAAGATATTCCGCAAGATGTATGAAAACGGAGATATTTACAAGGGCGCTTACAAGGGACAGTACTGTACCCCCTGTGAGAGCTTCTGGACTGAGTCACAGCTGGTTGACGGCAAGTGCCCGGACTGCGGCGGCGAGGTAAAGTACGCGGAGGAGGAGGCGTATTTCTTCCGTCTGTCCAAATACGCGGACAAGGTGCAGGCTCTTTTGGAGACCGGTGAATTCCTGGAGCCCGCGTCCAGAGTCAATGAGATGATTAACAACTTTATAAAGCCCGGCCTTGAGGACCTCTGCGTTTCCCGCACCACCTTCAAGTGGGGAGTACCCGTGGATTTTGACCCCGGTCATGTCGTATACGTATGGGTGGACGCCCTGTCCAACTATATCA
>JAFRAF010000206.1 GCA_017405545.1 Oscillospiraceae bacterium
CCACAAGATCCTCGGTTATCTGGGTCATCTCCCCGTCCTTCAAGGGCAGAAGCTCCGGGGATATGGGTGTTGCCAGTATGGAATCGAGTATCTCGCTTATGCGCTCATCCCCGCAGGTGGTGGAATAGTGCCTTACAAGGGCCTGCACGACGGTCTTTGGGATGCCGGCGTTCACGCCGAACATGCTCATATGGTCGCCGTTATATGTGGCCCAGCCCAGGGCCAGCTCGCTCAGATCTCCCGTGCCCACCACGATGCTGCCGTCGGCATTGGCGATGTCCATCAGCACCTGGGTGCGCTCACGGGCCTGTGCGTTTTCAAAAACGGAGTTGTGCACGTTGAAGTCGTGGCCTATATCACGGAAATGGCTCATCACCGAGTCGGCAATGGGCACTGTACGGAAACTCGCCCCCATAAGCAGGGACAGCTTTTCAGCATTGGACTTCGTCCTGCCCGTGGTGCCGAAGCAGGGCATTGTCACGGCAGTCAGCGCGCTGCGGGGCATATTCAGCCTGTCAAGAGTCCGGGCGCATACTATCATGGCGAGGGTGGAGTCCAGCCCTCCCGATATGCCCAGGACAAGGCCCTTGGCGTGTATGTGCTCCATGCGCCCGGCAAGACCTCTGCACTGTATATCCAGCACATCCTCACAGTATTCATCAAGCGGGCGGTTTTCGGGCACATAGGGGCTTGCCGGTATTTTGCGGCTGAGCTCTGTCTCAGGCAGACTGTCGGAGGGGCTGCCCCAGGATATGACTCTCAGGTCCTCGCTGACGGCGAAGCAGCCGGAAAGCCGCCGCATATGCTCTGCAATGCGGATATCCGGCTCAGACTCGGCCCAGGCATCTCTCTCCAGAACCCGGCCCAGCTCGATTATGCAGCCGTCACCTCTGTAGACCAGGTCCGTGGCCGACTCACCCTTTCCGGTTCCCGCGCAGACGTATACGCATTTGAGCCGCTCACTCTCGGCGCACATGGCCTCGAGCCGCTTTTTCTCCCCAAAGGGAACGGCCGGGGACGCGTGAGGGTTGAGGAGCATCACCGCCCCGCCCAAGGCAAAACGGGCGCACTGTGACAGAGGAGAAAGGACGTCCTCCCCCACTGCCACGGCCACATTCAGGCCCTTCAGTTCCCTGCTGCTGAATATGATATCGCTGCCAAACGGCGCATTTCCGCCGCAGTCCGTCCCATCGGTTCCGGGCGCGAACCAGCGCCGCTCCGATGCCGAAAGGAACTGCTTGGGAACAAGGCCCAGAAGCTTCCCCTCAGACACGGCGGCCGCGCAGTTGTACACCGCTCCGCCCGCCGCAAGGGGCAGGCCGAACACGGTGAGGCATCTTCCGCTGGCACGGGCTATGCGTTCAAGGGCGGCGTCGCATGCCCCCAGCAGAGTATCGCTCAGGAACAGGTCGCCGCAGCTGGCCCCGGTTAGGCAGAGCTCCGGCAGGCAGAGCACTCTGACCCCGCCGCTCTCGGCCCTCTCCATGGCGGCCAGTATCTGTCCGGCATTGTATTCAACATCCGCCACCCGCAGCTCAATTGATGCCGCGGCGGTCTTTACAAATCCATGACGCATATCGCTATCCTCTTTAGTAATCCGTCCGAGACGGGCAGCTTTCGCCGTCCGCTGTTAATCGGGGCTCTCCGCAAATTCCAGCAGCGCGCTGTCAAAATAGCGCAGTACAGCCGAACGGGTCACGGCAAACTTGTCCTTTCGGACGGTCACCGTCACTGTATCCCCGCTTACTTGTGCGTCGACGCCGCCCTCCAGCTCCGGGAGTACGTTCTCGCGCAGTTCCAGAGCCAGCTCCTCCGGGTTTTGCGCATAGTAATCCATGCTCCGGGGCGGTTCATATCCGGGGATGGGGTCTCTGCCGCTGGTTATGCATGTGAGTATCACGGCAATCATGAAAACCAGCACTATGGCGCAGCCCGCGGGTCCGATATATCTTGCGAAGTTTATACCCGTCTGTCTCCCGTCCTTCTTCTCGGGGACGGGCTCGATGTCGTTATAATCGTTATTAATACTCAAGGCGCTTGTTCAGATAGGCCACGAGCTCATCTATCTTCACGCGCTCCTGCTCCATGCTGTCCCTGTCGCGGACGGTGACGCAGCCGTCGCCGGGGGCGCCGGTCTCGGGGTCGTCCACGGTCTGGAAGTCGACGGTGATGCAGAAGGGCGTGCCGATCTCATCCTCACGGCGATAGCGTTTGCCGATAGAGCCGGTGTCATCGTAATCGGTCATAAAGTATTTGCTGAGCATCTGCTGAATCTCTCTGGCGGGACCGGCCAGGACCTCCTTCTTGGAAAGGGGCAGTACGGCCGCCTTGAAGGGGGCCAGCGCGGGGTGGAAGCGCATGACAACGCGCACGTCGTCCTTGCCCTTCTTGTCCTGACCCACGACCTCCTCGTCATAGGCCTCGATGAGGAAGGCCAGCGTGACGCGGTCAGCTCCCAGTGAGGGCTCGATAACATAGGGCACGTACTCGCGCATATCCTTGCCCTCGCCCTCCTGATAGGTGAGCTTCTGGCCGGAGTGCTGCTGGTGCTGGCTCAAGTCATAGTCGGTGCGGTCCGCCACGCCCCACAGCTCGCCCCAGCCGAAGGGGAAGAGATACTCAAAGTCCGTGGTGGCCTTGGAATAGAAGGACAGCTCCTCCTGCTCGTGGTCGCGCAGACGCAGATTCTCGGAATTCATGTTCAGGTTGGTCAGCCACTCATGGCAGAACTGGCGCCAGTAGATGAACCACTCAAGGTCGGTGCCGGGCTCGCAGAAGAATTCCAGCTCCATCTGCTCGAACTCTCTGATACGGAATATGAAGTTGCCCGGAGTTATCTCATTTCTGAAGCTCTTGCCCACCTGGCATACGCCGAAAGGTATCTTTCTTCTGGTGGTGCGCTGTATGTTCTTGAAGTTTACGAATATGCCCTGGGCGGTCTCGGGACGGAGATACACCTCTGCGGAGGAGTCCTCGGTCACGCCCTGATGGGTCTTGAACATGAGATTGAACTTGCGTATATCGGTGAAGTCAGACTTGCCGCAGCCGGGGCAGGCCACATTGTTCTCGCGTATGAAGGCCACCATGTCCTCATTGGTCATGGCCTCAACATTCACGTCGTCCATGGGGTTCTCGGCCAGCCAGTCCTCAATGAGCTTGTCGGCTCTGTGGCGCATTTTACAGGCCTTGCAGTCGATAAGGGGATCGTTGAAGGTGGTGACATGGCCCGAGGCCACCCACACCTGGGGATTCATCAGGATGGCGGAGTCGAGGCCCACGTTGTAGGGGTTCTCCTGCACGAACTTCTTCCACCAGGCACGCTTGACGTTGTTCTTCAGCTCAACGCCCAGAGGTCCGTTATCCCAGGAATTGGCATGGCCGCCGTAGATCTCGGAGCCGGGATATACAAAGCCGCGGCTTTTGCACAGAGCCACAACTTTTTCCATCGTCTTTTCGGTATTTTTCATATTATTCTCCATTCTGCCGCTTTTGAATATGCAAAAACATGGTTATCAATCTCCACAAGCGGCTTATGGAGATCATGACAGGCCCGCCGCCGGAAAACATGGCCGGCGGCCTGCCTGAATAAATTTAGATTGAGATAATGAAACCCGCCGTCTCCCCGGCTCTGCCGGCCGGCATTCGTCCGAGGGGCAAAGGCCCGCCCGTACGCAGTGAATAATATCCGCAGTGTATATCCCGGGGCTTATTCACTCTCCGCGGCACGGAAGTGACAGCGAACATGCAAATCACTGTCCTCCCCCGCTGTCGGGTCCGCAAGTCGGGGAGAAGCTATTCAAGGTCAATGTTAAATTATATTACAAATATGAATATTGTCAATAATCACGTGTAAATTTTCCCTTTTATACCCATTTAATATACACTTTCCGCCTTTTTTCCGTCAAATGGCATGGGGAGCCGGGAGCGACACGCGGGGATAGATGCGCACAGAGCCCATGTGTATATCCGTTTTTCTCCGTGTAAACACTGCCGTTCATGCAGTCTTGCCTTATTAGTGCTTGCAAAAAAATGGATTGCGTGCTATGATTATGCAGTAAAAAAATAAACTGTCGCAGATAACTGATACATCGATCATAAACAGCTCTCAACAGGCAGGTGGAATATGCACAAATATGTCATTCGCGGAGGTAAGCCTCTCAGCGGAGAAATAGAGATCAGCGGCGCGAAAAACGCGGCCGTAGCCATAATACCGGCGGCCCTCATGGTAAAGGGCGTATGCCGCATAGAAAACGTTCCCCAGATATCAGACGTCACTCTTCTGCTTCGCATCATCGAGGAGATGGGCGCCAGGGTGACCACCGTAAATCGCCACACATTCGATATCGACTGCACAAATGTCAACACCACAGTGGCCGACTCTGCCATGATGCAGAAAATACGCGCGTCCTATTACCTTATCGGCTCCATGCTCTCCCGCTTCGGGAAGGCCTCTGTGGCCATGCCGGGCGGCTGCAATTTCGGAGGCGTGCGCCCCATCGACCAGCATGTCAAGGGCTTCAAGGCCATGGGCGCCAAGGTGGAGGTCCGGAGCGGACTGGTTATCGCCGATGCAGGTGAGGACGGCCTCCGCGGCAACACGATTTATCTGGACGTGGTATCCGTGGGCGCTACCATGAATCTCATAATGGCCGCCACTCTGGCAAAGGGCACCACTATACTTGAAAACGCAGCCAAAGAACCCCATATCGTTGATCTGGCCAACTTCCTCAACTCCATGGGCGCGGACATACGGGGCGCCGGGACAAACGTGATAAAGATCCGCGGCGTGGATGAGCTCCACGGCGGCAGCTACTCTATAATCCCC
>JAFRAF010000025.1 GCA_017405545.1 Oscillospiraceae bacterium
CCCTCGGCCCGGAGTATGGCCTCACGGCGTTCACGCTCGGCCTTCATCTGCTTCTCCATGGCGTTCTGTATCTCCTTGGGCGGGAGGATGTTCTTCAGCTCCACGCGGTTGACCTTAATGCCCCAGGGATCTGTAGCTTCATCGAGGATGGCGCGCATTTTTGTGTTGATAACATCACGGCTGGTGAGGCACTGGTCCAGCTCCAGATCGCCGATGATGTTACGAAGAGTGGTGGCGGCCAGATTCTCTATGGCTGTCATGGGATGCTCTACGCCGTAGGTGTAGAGCTTGGGGTCAGTGATCTCGAAATAGACTACGGTATCGATCTGCATGGTGACGTTATCCTTTGTAATAACGGGCTGGGGCGGGAAATCGGCCACCTGCTCCTTGAGGGAGACGACCTTGGCGACCCTCTCAATAAAGGGGATCTTGAAGTGGAGACCTACGCCCCAGGTGGTGCTGTAGGCGCCGAGACGCTCTACTACGAAGGCCCTCGCCTGCTGGACCACGCGAATGTTGCGCACGATCACAAGAATGATGCATAAGATGATCACAATAATGAAGAAATTTTTTATGAATACCATACCGTGTTTGTGCTCCTTTCTGTTTTGTGTACTTTTATATGTTTATTAAATATCTTCCTCGAAATCGTCCTCTTCCAGCTTGACCGCATCGTCAAGGGGCAGAACTATGAGCTTTACTCCCTCTATCCTCATGGGCCTGACAAACTCATCCTTGGCGATGGGCTTGCCGCTCATGGAGCGGGCGGTCCAGACCTTGCCCCCTATGCTGACGGCGCCTACGTCATGGAGGTTATCTATCGCCTCGGTCACAACGCCGGTCATCTCAAGGACGCGGTCGGCGTTGGTGGGCCTTTTTTTGCTGTCCAGATACCTCTTCGCCAGGGGCCGGGTGAAAAACAGGCATACGGCGGATACCAGCACGAACAGCACTATTGTGAGCCACAGCGGCGCGTGGAGAAGGGAAGCAATAAAGGCCGCGATGGCCCCGAAAGCGAACCATATGGATATTAGTCCGACGGTAGCGCCTTCAAAGACAAAGAATAATATCATAGCGCAAAACCAGAATACTGCCAATGGATTTCCCACTGCGCAATCAGCTCCTTTCATTGACATCGCTGCAGCAGAGCATCGCCCGGATACCTGTGCTGTCTTTTACCGAAACGGCGGTCGCGGGGAAGCGCGCTGCGGCGTCAGTGTAAAATGATTATAACATGCTTTACATGGAATGAAAAGTGTTATTTTATGATAAGCGTGGACTATGGCAGGGGATGGTACAGAAGCTGATAAAAAAACAGCGCGCTGTTTTCAGCGCGCTGTCGGTTCGGCTTTCGATTATTAAACGTAGAAATTGTGGCAGCCTAACTGAGTGACGAACTCGCAGTTTCTGCCGGCCCAGCTGTATGGGGCGACCTTGACGGTTACGAAGTACAGGCTGTTGTCGACGATGTTTGTGCCCTCCATTGCCAGACAGGCCGCGATAACGGCGTTTTCGGAGGGGGTGTTGTAGACAGCTCCGGAATAAGCCGGTGTGAACTGTACGCCGTATTTCTTATCAAATATGACGCCGTAGATGGTGTCGGGGAACTCGCTGCTGACGACGCGGTTGATAACCACATTTCCAACGGCGATCTGACCGATGAGCTTCTCGCCGCCGGCCTCCGCCTCAATAATACGGGAGAGCCAGTACAGGTCGTCAGCGTTATAGAACTCGCTGCCGGGCATAATCGGCTCGCCGCCGGTGATGATGTGTATGCTTCTGGTGGCGCCGTCCCACTCTATCTGAGCGCCGAATACATCACAGAGGGTGCGAAGGGGTACGTACATCACGCCGTCCTTCTCGAATATTCTGTCAGCCAGCCAGAGATAGCGGCCGTTGGCGTTCATGACTGTCTTTTTGGCGTTGATGTTCAGGCTCAGGCCGGGCGCAGAGGCTGTGAGAGTCTGGGCGTCAGCCTGGCTGATTTCCGCGCCGAGCTGTCTGCAGGCGTCGGGTGCCTTGACATAGGTCGTACCGGATTCAATGAAAGCTGAGTCAGAGATGAAAGCGCGCTCGTTGTCTATGTATATTTCAACTCCGCCGGCTGCTGCCGCTCTGCCGAATGGCAGGATGAGCGCGATGGCCAGTAAGGCCGTACACAGTTTTGCTATTTTCCTCATTCAAACACTCCTTAGGTTAAGTATATTCCAATATTAACTGATACGGGGCGCGGATTTTGCCGAAAAAACTGCTTTGGCATAATTCTTATTAAAATCCGGTTTTGAGACGTAAAAGCTCCCGCGTGGGTCAGCCGCGGGAGTGAGAGAGAAGATATGCTACATAAAGTATTCGTAGCCGTATACATCTCCAACCGAGACTGTTGCGCCATAGCCGTATTCGAGCAGCTCGCTGGTAGTTACGAGCTGGTAGCCCTGCTCAAGGAGCCAGGCAACCATTTCATCTATTGCTTCGGCGGTCGGAATTATGGAGTGCATGAGCACTACCTGCTTATCCAGATCGCCGTAGTTTTCTATAAAGTCCAGAAGTCTTTCGCTGTCCTTGTACTTCCAGTCCAGGGTGTCCACGGACCAGGTTACCATGGCCTGGTTTATCGCCGCCTGAACCTCTTCATTCGTGTTGCCGTAGGGGGGACGCATGAGCTTGGGAGCGTGGCCCAGTATCTCAATAAAAGCGTTGTCGGCTTTATCTATTTCGCTGCGGAGCTGTTCGCTGTCGAGATTCAGCAGGTTCTGATGGGAATAGGTGTGGCTGGCCACTTCGCAGCCCAGCTCCTCCTCCCGCTTCACATAGTCGGGATAACGCTCGGCATTCTCGCCCAGCTCAAAGAAGGTGCACACCACGCCGTATTTTTCCATGGCGTCCAGTATCATGGGGGTGCTCTTCTCGCCGGGGCCGTCGTCAAAAGTAAGGGCGACCATTTTTTTGCTGGGGTCGATGTCCCTCTTGTTTTCCTCCGGCTGGGCCTCGCTGTCATCGGCGGCCGCGTCGCCATCCTGAGCCGGTCCGTCGGCACCCTCGGCAGAGGCAATGTCGACATCGCCGTCGGCTGCCTTAAGGAGAACGTCCCCCTCGGCTGCCGCAGTGTCGTATTCACTGCTTCCCAACACTGAGGTGATTATAAGGAGCACGGCGGTAAGGCATACTGAAGCCATCAGTATTATGCGTTTCATATCCTGTCTCCTGTTGTGCGTTTGTTAAATTATTGTCTGAACAATATAGATTAAGCGGTCAGATGCAGATATTCCCTGCGCTGCCGCGCATATGCTTTATAATCGGCGGGTAAATCTATACGCTTATACGCTGAGGATATGTCCGGCTGACAGAACCGCTCTTCGGCTTGGGTATCAGTCCAGATCGAGCTTCACCTCATCCGGCGCATTCTCAAGACAATCCGGATTCCGCAGAAGGCTGCGGATGTACTTGAACGCCTGGGCGAAGTAGAAGCCGTCGCATATACGCTCGTCGGTCGTTGCGGTGAAATCGATGAGCTTTTTCTCCGTCACCTGGCCGTCTTTATTCAACTCGTAGTTTGTGTACTTGGCGCCGAAGGCGAGGAAGACCGGAACATCGCCGACGTTGTAGAGATGATGGAATACAGGGGGGATGCCCAAGGAACCCAGATTTGTTATGACCAGGGAGCCGTGGAAAGGACTTGCCTTGCGTACCGAGGCGGGGAGAAGACCGAAGTAGTCCATCAGACCCAAAAACCAAACGGTGAATTTCAGAAGCAGGCGGGGCAGCTTGTTGATGATCTCCGCCAGATCATCCGTGGCTGTCTCCTGATCATCATTTTTCACCTGATCGATTTCGGTGTTCATCTTGTTGTAAACATCTATCAGAGTATCCGAAGGCTCGAACACGATTTTGATAGAGGTCTCGCCGGCTTCCGTAGTCATCTCCCTCTTGATAGTCATGACTACTTCAATATGGTTTCTGGCATATATGCGCTGGCCGGACACGAAACGGTTTAAACGGGGATACTGGCTGACGGTCCGTATATATGCGGCGATGAAAAGGTGCAGGTAGCCTAAGCCCTTGTAACCCTCGAGCCTTTTCTTCCTCAAGTATCTGTCCGCGTCGCTGATATCCACCTTGTCGGAGAAGTAGTTGCTCGAGTCGTTGCGTGTCTTCATCACATAGGTGGGTATCTGATAATAGGGATCAAGATCACGAAGCCAGCGGCCGTAACTTCTGTCTCCGCGACGTTTTTTTATTGGTTCCGACATTATAGTACCCCTTCGCTGCTAATCCTAACCTAAGTAATATTACAACAAATTACAAAAATAATCAACCTAAAAAACAATTTTTTATCAAATATTAAATTTTTTTAATATTTCGCCCCGTTTTTTCAGACCCGAAAGAGCTGCGAAATATTTATTATTCGGTTGTTTTTGGCTGTTTTGGAAACGGAAATCTGGATTATTACCATAAAAAATTACCATATTCCCTGTTACTGCAGACAAATATGGGGTTATTTTTTAAATAAAATATAGTTTTTTTCCGTTTTTGGGCCTTGATTGCATTGGTCATTGATGGTATAATATATAATGCTATAAGTTGTACAATCGCAAAAATAATTGATAAATATGTATTATATTATTGATAATTTTTGTTGAAATTGACGACTTTGGTGCAAATTATCGGTTTAAGGGGGAGGTGTCAAGTGTATGTCCCTTGAGGCTATCAAAACTATAGCGGATGCCGAAGAAAACAGCCGACTGCTGCTTCAAGGCGCCAGGAATGCCGCGAAAAAGGCGGTATCGGATGCGGAGAAAGCGGGCGCGGCGGCTGTGACCGGGGCGAGAGAACGTGCGGCGGTCGAGCTCCACGAGCTGATGAAAACGGCTGAGGAAAAGGCTGCTGCGAGTGCTGTTGAGCTCTCCCAGACAACGGAGAGCAAATGCGCGGCCATCAGAGCAAAGACGATGACAAGGATGGATGACGCGGCAGCCTTTATTGTCAGGAGGGTCGTAGAGAGCTAATGTCTATCGTAAAGATGAAGA
>JAFRAF010000207.1 GCA_017405545.1 Oscillospiraceae bacterium
AACTTGCTTTGCTCCGCAGGCATACTTTAGCTTGAAAGTCTGTACCGTCATTCGGTGAACGGCAGCGACTGCAACAACAAGAAAGCCAAACCCCGTCGGAGACCAGGGGGATATACAAGGGGGACAGGTCCCCCTTGTAAGTCGCGTCCGGCGTCAGCCGGATAAAGTCTCACCGCAGTGAGACTCGCGACTGGCGCCCCCGGAGGGGAATTGCCGGGAAGCAGTACCATGTCGAAGGAAACAATCCCTCGGAGGGAATATGTCCTCTCCGAGGGGTAAAAGTACAGGATATTTTCAGTGTCATCCGCGGCGGCGCGGCCCTATACCGGGATGGGCGCGCTTATCTCAAGCGTGGCCCAGGCGTTCAGACTGCTGTCGGCTCTGGCCCCGGCCAGATACTCGTAATAGCCCTGGCAGCCTATCATTGCGGCGTTGTCCCCGCACAGGCTCAGCGGCGGCACGAAGAGCTCCTTGCCCGCCTTTTTCGCCGCCTTCTCAAAGTCGGCCCTTATGCGGGCGTTGGCAGCCACGCCTCCGGCCACCACTATCCTGTCATAGCCCAGATCGGCGCAGGCTGACATGGTCCGGGGCACCAGAGTGTCGCTGACCGCCGCCGCGAAGGAGGCTGCAAGGCCGGGTCTGTCCAGCTCCTCGCCCTTCTGCCGGGCGTTGTGGACCAGATTCACCACCGCGGTCTTAAGGCCGGAAAAGGACATGTCATAGGGGTGGTCGTCTATCTTTGCCCGGGGCAGCCTGTACGCCCGGTCATCGCCGCCCTGGGCCAACTCCTGCATGGGCTTTCCGCCGGGATAGGGCAGGCCCAGCACACGGGCTGCCTTGTCGAAGCACTCCCCGGCCGCGTCGTCCCGGGTTGCCCCGATGATCTCCATATCGGTGTAGCCCCGCACGTCCACTATGACCGTGTTGCCGCCGGAGATGGCCAGACACACGAAGGGGGGCTCCAGCTCCGGGAAGGCGATATAGTTGGCCGCTATATGGCCCCGCACGTGATGCACGGGTATGAGGGGTATGCCGAGGGCCAGAGCCGCCGCCTTGGCGAAGTTGACCCCCACCAGCAGAGCCCCGATAAGGCCGGGAGCGCAGGTCACCGCCACGGCGTCCAGCTCCTTTTTCGATATGCCCGCCTTTCGCACCGCCTCGTCGCAGAGGCGGCTGATCACCGTTATATGATTGCGCGACGCTATCTCCGGCACCACGCCCCCGTATAGGGCGTGCATGTCAGCCTGGGACAGCACCTCGTTTGAAAGCACCGTTCTGCCGTCCTGCACCACGGCCGCCGCCGTCTCGTCGCAGGAGGACTCTATCGCAAGTATACGCATTTATGTCTCCGTTCCGCCGCAAAACGCGGCCCTGTATTTACCGTTCCGCCGGTCTCATATGCTCAGAGCCATGAGCAGGGCATCCTCCTTCGGCTCGTTATAGTAGCCGGGGCGCAGCCCTATGTTCTCGAAGCCGAGGGACCTGTACAGGCCCTGTGCCCGCAGATTGGACCGCCGCACCTCTAAAAACACGCTCCTCACACCCTCGCGGGCGGCATCATCGATGAGCCGGGCAAGCAGGGCCCTGCCCAGACCACAGCCCTCATATTCTTCGTCTGCAGCTATGTTCACAAGCTCGGCCTCATCGCCGAACACGTGGAATATCCCGTAGGCTCTGACCTGTCCGTCCTCCACATCCGCCAGAAAGCGTGCGTAGTCCGCTGTGAGCTCAAAGCTCAGGCCCTCCTCCGACCATGGTGTGGAGAAGCGGGCTTTTTCTATCCGGGCGATGTCCGCTATGTGCCCGGGCAGGACCGTTACGATCACTTCTTATCCTCCATCAGCTCTGCAAGGAGCCCGTCAAGAGCCTCCGACAGCTCCCCGGCGGCCCTTTTGTAATCCTCCGGGTCCGGTGCGGGCCGCTCGATGTCCTTATCGCCCAGTGCGAATATGCGCATGTCGTAGTGGGGAAAGCGGTCGGCCAGCCGGTCGCCCTGCTCCTCCGTCATGCATATGACGGCGTCCGCGCCGGATAGCATACGTTTCTCGACAGTGCGGGGGATATGGTCCGAAATGTCCGCGTCATAGCCCTTCGCCGTCCGGACGGCAAGGGCCGAGACCTCCGGGCCGTCCTTGAGACCGGCGGATGAGCAGCGCAGCTTTTTGTCCCCGGCCGCCACGGCCTTGGCCGTCATCATGGCCGCCGCCATTGGGGCAAGGGAGCAGTCGTCCTCGTCCACGAAGAGTATGCTGTCCACGTAAACAGGATCCCCCCGCTGGGCGGCCATATAGTCCTCCCGAAAGGCCTCGTCCTCCCGCTCAAGTGCTGTCTCACCTGCCCGGCCCTCGATGTGGTGGGTCAGCTCGTGGTGCAGGGTGTGGATGAGCCGCTCCTTCACCCATTCGTCGTCCCTGTTTCTGTACAGGCTCTCGAAGGAGCCGTAGTAAAGCTCGATATACCTGCCCAGGCCGTCCCTGAAATAGCGGCCCATTATATAGAATCCCTCTTCGTCCACTATCTTGTCCGGAAGCAGGGATATACCGCCGGTGAGCCCTTCAAGCAGCTCCTCCGGCAGTGCGTCCGCCGCCTCGTCCAGTATCTCGGCGGCCTGTTCAAATGTCAGCATAGCGCCTCCCGATATCCGTATCCCCGGTGGGGGTCCTTATTTCGCCTCGTGCCAGTTTTTGCCGCATTTGGCCTCTGCCGTCAGAGGGATACTCAGCTGCGCCGCGGCCTCCATCTCCTCCTTCAGTACGGCCATAACGGCCTCGGCTTCCTCCTCGGGGCACTCGGCGATGAGCTCGTCGTGGACCTGCAGTATGAGCTTCGCCCTCAGCCCCTCGGCCTTTAAACGCCGGTGCACCCGTATCATGGCTATCTTCATTATATCCGCCGCCGTGCCCTGTATGGGCATGTTCAGCGCCACTCTCTCGCCGAAGGAGCGGGTGTTGAAATTGGAGGATTTCAGCTCCGGCAATGCTCTGCGGCGGCCGTACAGGGTACAGACATAGCCGTCCTTTTTGGCCGTCTCCACCACGTTTTTCATGTAGTCCCGCACGCCGGAGTACTTCTCGAAATAGCTGTCCATGTAGCGCCTGGCCTCTGCCACCGAGACCCCTATGTCCTGTGACAGGGAGAACTGGGATATGCCGTAGACTATGCCGAAGTTGACGGCCTTGGCCCGGCTGCGCTGCAGGGGCGTGACCTCCTCAAAGGGCACGCCGAAGACCCTCGCCGCCGTTGTGCGGTGGATGTCCTCGCCGTTTATAAAGGCCTCGCGCATGTGTTCGTCCCCGGACATGTGGGCCAGCAGTCTCAGCTCCACCTGGCTGTAGTCCGCGTCCACCAGCAGATTCCCCGGGGCGGCGGTGAACATGCGCCTTATCTCCCCGCCCAGCTCCCGGCGTATGGGGATGTTCTGCAGATTCGGGTCCGTGGAGGACAGCCGCCCCGTGGCGGTGACGGTCATCTGGAAGCTGGTCCTTATGCGCCCGTCGGGGTCGATGTACTTCACAAGGCCCTCGGCATAGGTGGAGCGCAGCTTGGTCAGCTCCCGGTATTCCATTATCATAGGTATGATGGGGTGCTTGCTCTTCAGCTTTTCCAGCACCTCTATGTTGGTGCTGTAGCCGGTCTTTGTCTTCTTCGGCGGGGGCAGCATGAGCTTTTCAAAGAGCACTGTGCCCAGCTGCTTTGGGGAGTTGATGTTGAACTCCTCCCCCGCCTGTTCGTATATGTTTTTCTGCAGCTCGTCTATGCCCCGGGCCAGCCAGCGGGAGAACTCGCCCAGAGCCTGCCTGTCCGCGAGGAAGCCCGTGCGCTCCATCTCCGCCAGCACTGGGCAGAGGGGCAGCTCTATATCGTTCAGCAGGCTCTCAAGCCTCTGCTCGGAGAGCATAGGGTCGAATACGGCCTTAAGGGCCTCCACGGCACAGGCCTCGGCGGCCAGCTTTTCCCGCCGGTCCCCCTCGTCCAGAAGGGACATCTGCCTCGTCTTGTCGGTACCGGGCAGGCTGTAGCCGCACCAGCGCTCGGTGAGCTTCTCCAATTCATAGCCGCTGCCCGTGGGGTCCAGCAGATAGGCGGCAAGGGCGCTGTCGTATACCCAGCCGTCGGTTCCCGCCCCTGCGTCCAGCAGTCCGCGCATTATGTCCTTTATGTCGTGTCCCGCCTTTTTGATGTCGGCGGCGAACAGGGCTTTGAGCGCCTCGTTCCAGTCCCCGCTCCAGCTCTCTCTGCTCATGTGCAGGACAATGCCCTCATGGGCCAGGACAAGCTCATCTGTACCGTCAGAGCAGGCGACGCAGGCGAAGGGCCAGCCGGCGGCCTCCTCAATGAGCCCCTCGAGCCCCTTTTGATCTGTAATCTCTCTTATCTCATACTGCACAGGAGCTGCCTCCGGGGCCTTCTCCGTTCTCATAAGGCCCAGCCGCTCCGTGAGCTTTGTAAACTCCAGCCGGTCGAAGAGCTCTATGAGCCTGTCGTTGTCCGGGGCAGCCACGGGACAGCAGTCCACGCTGAAATCAACGGGTGCCTGTCTGTCTATCAGGGCCAGAGTATAGGACAGCTCCGCCATGTCCCGGCCCTCCTCCAGCTTTTTCCGCACCCCGGGCTTTACATCCATGGACTCCGGGTCCCGGTATATCTCCGCCACCGTGCCGAAGCGGCGGATGAGGTCAAGGGCCGTCTTCTCACCTATGCCGGCCACGCCCGGTATGTTGTCGGACGCGTCGCCCATAAGTGCCTTCAAGTCCACCATCTTCGGGGGCTCGAAGCCGTACTCCTCCTGAAAGCGGGCCGTGTCATAGGTTATGGTCTCGGTCTGTCCCATGCGGCTGCGCACGTGCTTCACCGAGCTGTGGGGGCCGATGAGCTGGAAGCTGTCCTTATCGCCGGTGACGATGAGGCAGTCCGCACCCGCCTCCTCGCATATGCGCGAAACGGTACCGATGATGTCGTCCGCCTCATAGCCCTCCAGCTCCAGCCGGGGGATATTCATGGCCTCCAGCACCTGCTTTAAAACGGGCATCTGCTCGGCCAGCTCCTCGGGCATGGCATGGCGCTTGGCCTTGTAGCCCTCGTACATCTTATGCCTGAAAGTGGGTCCCTTCAGGTCGAAGGCCACGCACAGGCTGTCGGGCTTTTCCTCATCCATCAGCTTGAGCAGTATATTCAGAAAACCGTAAACGGCGTTGGTGTTCAGTCCGTCCCTTGTAGTGAGGGGCCGGACGCCGAAAAAGGCCCGGTTTACGATGCTGTTTCCGTCCAGTATCATGAGCTTCAAGGCGCTCACCTCCGCAAGTAATGTTCCAATAATACAAATATGGTGTCCCGGCGGGCCCGATCTATCCCTCCGCGAGCCTGCTGCGTATGGTCTCTATAGCGGCCTCGGAAACGCCTGCGGCCCTTATATAGCCCAGGGCCCCGCCGAACTCGCTGTCCAGCCAGTCCAGCAGGCCGAACATGCTCTCCGGCCGGGTCTGATAGTAGGCGTCGTCCATGTTGGGCTCGTTCTCCCCCGCTCTGAAGCGCCAGGTCATCACCCGGTAAAAGGGCATGAGATAGGCCTGACTTACGCAGTAGTCCGCGGCGATGTCCTCATGCGACGCCCCGGCGATGCTCAGCAGCAGGGCGGAGAATATGCCGGTACGGTCCTTGCCTGTGTTGCAGTTATAGTGTACGCAGCCCTCACATGAAGCCGCCGACTCCATGCAGAGCTTTGTCCATTCAAAGCCGTCCCGGAGCATATCTATGTACATGTCCCGCCAGGACATGACAGGCGGCAGCTTTACGAAACTGTTGCCCTTCTCGTCCACACCCCCGGCGGCCTGTCCGTTTATGAGGGGGGCCGGGACGTACTCCACCCAGTCCTGCCCCTGAAAACTGCTGGGGAGCCGCTTCGACTCGAAGGGAGCCCGGAAATCAAGGCTCATTTTCACCCCGTAATCCCGTAAAAAGCACAGGTCAGAGGGGCTCAGCTCCGCCGGCCTGTCCGAGCGGAGGAAGACCCCGTAGCGGGTCACACCCCCGCCCTTCACGGGTATGCCCCCCAAGTCCCGGGCGTTGTAAAGCGTCTCCAGAGGCAGACGTTTGTATCGTGTCACGAAATCACACCAATCCCCGTGGGGCCACGCGGGCGCGCACGGACAAATTCAAATCCATTTTATAGTATAATCTAAAGCACTTCGGCCTGTCAATCGGGGAATGACATCCGGCGCGGAAGGCCCGATGGCCACGGATGTTAGTTTTTTTCTTGCGTCCGGCGGACAAAGGGGATATACTGTAGAAAAACCGCGGGAGGTGCCGGACTATGACAGGACTGCTTGACGCCAATATATCCCAATTCTACTATTTCACCCGGGAGGGCATAAAGGACAAGGCGGAGTTTCACGCCCTTGTGAGCGCCGCTTTCCCGGACGCCGAGAGATACGACCCGGCGGAAAAGAGCGACGATCCCTATATAACGGACATGCAGACGGCCCAGCGCTTTCTCCACGGGGGCGGCCAGCCCTACGAGGTCTGCCGCTATTTCCTCAGGCACCTGCACATGGATGGGCAAAAGTCCGGCGTGAGCGGCTTCGCCGCCCTGCTCTGCTTCTGCCCGGTACTGGACGTGCTCTGCGTCTCCTTCCACTTCGGGCTCCGCGACAAGAGCGTGGACCAGCTCATAACCCTGCGTCAGTCCGGCCGCTTTAAGGCCTACAGTTTTGACGAGGGGGAGTTCTCCTGCGAGGAGCTGGCCAAAAGCATATGCGCCGCCCTGAAAACGGAATTCGACCCGGTGGAGCTGAGCTACACCTGCGAGCTGACGAAGTTCGGCGACTACGACAACATCGCAGATATAGAGGAAAACGAGGCCAACACCATGTACGGCCTGATAACCGGTGACGAGGGCTATATGTTCGTGCCCCGTGAGCTGGTGGACGACAGGCTCAGTTGCAGCTGGGGCAGCCGGGACTTCATCAAGATATTCGCCTTCGGCCAGGCCTTTCTGTTTTTAAATCTCATAGACTGCCCCTCCAGACAGGAGTATCTGAAGCGGCAGGTAGAATACGGCGCGGCGGCCTACGGCGGCGCGGACGACTACTTCTTCATGGGCTCATGTCCCCTGACGGTGAACCACGGCATATTTTTCTCCGTAGAGTTCACCATGGTGCTCAAGACCATCATCGACGACGTCATAGAGTATCAGGGCACCTATGAGTCCCGCAAGGGCAATTTCTACCAGCGGATAAAGGCCACACGCAGCTTCCGCCGGAAGATAATCATGGTGCTGGAACGGGTGGAGCGCATAGGCATATCCGAGATAGGGCAGTTAAACGCCATGCTCATGGAGAGCCAGCACATCAGCCCCATCGTGGACCGGGTCAAGTATCTGCTGGAACTGCTGGAGAGCGATCTGGACCTGATGTACTCCGAGCGCAATAACTTCCTGGTGACTATCCTGACCATTATCGGCCTGATCTTTGCAGCCCTGCAGATAGTTCTGCCCTTCATTTAGTCGTCTGCATCCACAGGAGACTCATATGAAAATAGCAAGTAAATTTATCTCGAGATATATGGCCTGGATAGTGCTCATCGTGGCGGCTCTGGCCCTGTTTGTGCCGGAAAGCTGTCTGTGGGTGCAAACGGGATGGATAAACTATCTGCTTATGACGGTCATGTTCGGCATGGGCCTGACCATGAGGCTGCGCGATTTCGCCGTGGTCTTTTCAAGGCCCAGGGACGTCATTATCGGCTGCGTGTCCCAGTTCGCTGTGATGCCGGCATTGGCCTTTGCCCTGGGGAAGCTCTTCGGCCTGGGTGTCGAGCTGATGGTGGGTGCGGTGCTGGTGGGCACATGCCCCGGCGGCACCTCCAGCAATGTGATAACATATCTGTCAAAGGGCGACACGGCCCTGTCCGTGGGCATGACCTCGGTAAACACCCTGCTGGCCCCCCTGCTGACCCCGGCGCTGACGTATCTGTATCTGCGCACCAGCGTGAGCGTGGACGTGAAGGCCATGTTCATATCCATCATACAGGTGGTCATCATACCCATCGCTCTGGGCATAATAATAAACAGGCTTTTCGGAAAGCACACGGAGCGGGTTAAGGACGCTCTGCCCTGCGTTTCCGTGGCCGCCATATGCCTGATTATCGCGGCGGTGGTGTCCCACAACAGCGAAAAGATCCTTTCAACGGGCCTTGCAGTGTTTTCGGTAGTGATACTCCACAACCTGCTGGGATATCTCTGCGGCTATCTCATCGGGGCCGCATTTAAGATGGATATATGCCGGAAAAAGGCCGTCGCCGTGGAGATCGGCATGCAGAACTCCGGCCTGGCCACATCTCTGGCCGCCAGTGCCTTTCCCAATATGTCCATGGCCACAGTCCCCGGGGCCATATTCTCCGTGTGGCACAACATCTCCGGCGCTGTCCTCGCCGGGGTGCTGAGAAAATATACAGATGACTGATCAATATGGATAAATAAATTGGAAATCAGTATGTAAAGGCTGTTGACAAGCCCCCGCCGACCCGGCGGGGGCTCGGTATTTTTAAAAGCCCAAAGCCTTCCCTTCTGAGGGGGAAGTGGAACCGCTTAAGGCGTATGAGGTGTTTTTGAAAAATTGTACAATCATTCGGTGAATGGTACAAGCTAAAAGTCTGCGTCG
>JAFRAF010000208.1 GCA_017405545.1 Oscillospiraceae bacterium
CTCCCCTCCCAGCTGGAGCAGTACGGATGAAAACGGCCAGCCCGTACCCGTACACCTGCTGGGCACCGATGAGGGCGGCCGCGATGTGTTCACGAGGATGCTGTACGGCGCACGGGTCTCTCTCGCCATAGGTATAGTGCCCACTATGGTCTCCATGATAATCGGCGCCCTGCTGGGCATGATATCCGGCTTCCTGGGCGGTAAGACAGACACGGTAATAATGAGGCTGGCGGATATCATGCTGGCGTTTCCCTCGCTGCTGCTGGCAATGGTTATTATGTATACCTTAGGCGACGGCATAGTGAGCATATTCCTGGCTCTGGCCATAGTCAACTGGGCGGGGGTCGCAAGAGTCGTCCGCTCGGAGACCCTGTCGCTTAAGGAGACCGAGTATGTGGAGGCGGCCCGCTCCATAGGCGTCGGTCGTTTTGTGACCATGTTCCGGCATATACTCCCCAACTGCATACCCTCCCTCATAGTTCTCTTTACGCTTAACATCCCCTCAGCCATACTCGCCGAAAGCTCCCTGAGCTTCCTCGGTATAGGCATACAGCCGCCCAATGCCTCATGGGGCCTTATGGTAAATGTGGGCAAGAGCTTCCTGTATACCCAGCCCTGGCTGAGCCTCTCACCCAGCGTTGCCATCATGATAGTTGTGCTGGCTTTCAACTTCCTGGGGGACGGCCTCAGAGACGTGCTGGATCCACATCTGAAAAAATCTTAAGGTGCGCATAATATGAATGATAATACTTTAAGGATAGAGCATCTGAAGACCTACTTCTACAACGAAGACGGTATACTCCCGGCGGTGGACGACGTATCCATAGTGATTCCGAAGGGAAAAATTATCGGCATCGTGGGCGAATCCGGCTGCGGCAAAAGCATGACCGCCAAGTCAATAATCAATCTTGTAAAGTACCCCGGCAAAATCAGCGGCGGGGAGATATGGCTGGGCGACACCGAGCTGACTAAGCTGTCTGACAAGGAGCTGCGCAAAATCAGAGGCAGCGAGATATCCATGATATTTCAGGAACCCATGACCAGTCTCAACCCGGTCGTGAAGGCCGGCAAGCAGGTACTTGAAGCTCTGATGCTGCATAAAAACATAAGCAAAAAAGACGCCAAAAAGGAAGTCCTGGAGATATTCAGGAGCGTCGGCATAAGCGAACCGGAAAAAAGATACAATCGTTATCCGCACGAACTCTCCGGCGGTCTGAGGCAGCGCATGATGATAGCCATGGCCATGGTGTGCAGGCCAAAATTGCTCATCGCCGACGAGCCCACAACCGCCCTCGACGTGACCATAGAGGCACAGATACTCCAGCTTATGAAGAATCTGCGGGATGAGACCGGCATGAGCATACTGATCATATCCCACAACCTGGGCGTCATCGCCGAGCTTTGCGACTATGTATATGTCATGTACGCGGGCAAGGTCGTTGAGCAGGCGGACGTGTGCACCCTCTTCAACAAGCCCGTACACCCCTATACAAAGGGCCTTATCAGCTCCATTATCCGCCTTGACAGAGAGGTGGAGCGGCTGGGCACCATCCCCGGCTTTGTACCGAATCTTATGAATCTTCCGGAGGGCTGCAGCTTCTGTCCACGCTGTGCGCTGGCTGACGACACATGCCGCTCCATGCGTCCCGATATGCTTGAGCTGGAGCCAGGCCACTGTGCCCGCTGCTTCAAAGCCGGAAATGGAGGCAATCTGTCATGAACAATGATAAGGTACTCATAGAGGCGAGAAAACTCTGTAAGGATTTCCCATTGAGAGGCAAAAAAGCGGTCCACGCCGTAAACAACGTGGACCTGAAAATATATGAGGGCGAGACACTTGCCCTTGTGGGAGAATCCGGCTGCGGAAAATCCACCCTGGGCAGAGTGCTAATGCAGCTTAAAAAGCCCAGCTCGGGACAGGTGTTTTTCAAGGGGCAGGAGATCTCCGCCATGAAATCGAAGGAGTTCTGTCCCTACCGCAGACCGCTGCAGCTTATTTTCCAGGACCCCTATGCCTCTCTTGACCCGCGCATGACCGTCCGGGACATAATTGCCGAGCCGCTGAAGACCTACCGTGTTTGCTCGTCCAAGCAGGAGCTCACGGACACAGTTGTCAAGCTCATGAGCAACGTGGGCATACCCGCCGATTCGCTCTATCGCTATCCCCACCAGTTTTCCGGCGGACAGCGCCAGCGCATAGGCATAGCAAGGGCGATAGCGCTCAACCCCTCCCTCGTCATATGTGATGAGCCGGTCTCGGCCCTTGATGTATCCGTTCAGAACCAGGTGCTTAACCTTCTTAAAAGCCTGCAGAAGGGCTTCGGCCTCACCTATCTGTTCATAAGCCACGATCTGTCTGTGGTGCGATTCATATCAGACCGGGTATGCGTCATGTTTTTGGGGAACCTGTGTGAGATAGCCCCGGCTTCGGAGCTGTATTCAAAGCCGCTGCACCCATACACGGGCTTTTTGCTCGACGCCATACCCAAGGCCGATCCCTCACAGAGAAACAGGGAGAAGCGCCTGCTCTCAGGCGAGCTTCCCAGCATGATAGATCCCCCCTCCGGCTGCTGTTTCCACACGCGCTGTCCCTACGCGACGGACAGGTGCAGACAGGAGCGGCCGCAGATGCGCTGCATCGGCTCGAGGCAGGTCGCCTGCCACTGCGCTGAGAACTTTGCTTAAAAAAGGGCTGTCTCGACTTGAGACAGCCCTTTCACTGTATTATCCTTCTATATTATCCTTCTATTCTTTTATGCCGAGCTTTTTCAGTCTCTTTACAGCTATCTCCGAGCCAAGGGACTTTGCTATTGTATTGTACTCGATGGCTCTCTTTTTCGCCTCGTGATAGCGTTTTTTATTGCGGTTCATAAGACTCAGCTTCTCCTGGCGGTAATACATAAGATATATGCCGCCCAGCTTGTCGCAGAGCTTGCATTTGCAGTAGGGGTCAAGCTTTTCATCCTTAAGGGCCTTCAGACAGACACGCTCGGTCTCAATATAATTGTCAAGGCAGAAATAGAGCTCTGACAGCAGAACGCTTCTTGTGCTGTTTACCATATCCTCAGCCTGTTCTTCAACGGTGTCAATGCATTCCTGCAGGGCTTCCCTCTCATGATCCCTGTCCAGCATGGTCAGCAGATTCATCGCGCCGTAGGGATTCCCGGCCTTCTGGCTTTTCTGGAACCATTTCCTGGCCTCTTCCATATTTTTATTGAGTCTGAAATACACGCCGTATTGGTTCATCGCCTGGGCGTCGCCGGTCTGTGCCGCCTGTCTGAGCAGTTTTTCGCCCTTCTCAGCATCGGCAGGCAGGAGTTCTCCCACACCCGCCAGATAAAGCTGGGCCAGATCGCCCATGGCACTGACGCTTCCCGCGTCTGAGGCCGCTTTCAGATACTGTATGCCCAGTGATTCATTGTGCTCTATGCCGTAGCGGCCCAGAAGAAGGCCGGAGCCCATTATATACAGGCAGTTGACAAAGATCTTGTCCAGATCGGTCTGCCTGTCCTCCGGCGGAATGTTTTTAAGGCGTCTCTGGAAGGGTTTAAGCTTTGTGGCGTGCTCTATACAGTCCAGCCCGACGCCCATATCCTCGTGCAGTCTGTCCTTGCGGCCTGCACAAAACAGTTCTCCGATAACCATAAGAGCGTCCATATCCTCGGTGGACGCGGCCTCCTCAACCATTTTAAAGCCCTTGTCAAAATCCGGTTCAAGACCGTATTTACCGTCAATGTAGGCAAGTCCAAGCAGGGCTTTCGCTTTTGCCATACCGCCGTCAGCGGCTTTCTGCAGATTGCCGACTCCCTCCTGGGCACGGCCGCTTTTGAGCTGCTTCATGGCGTTGTTATAGAGTTCATCGGTGTTTACACCCGTTCCGGCAGCCACCTTCGCGTCATCATTGTTCGCTGGAATCGACATACAGGGCATCCTCCGCTTAGTGTTGTATTGAGCATATTCGGACGGGATGACGCTGCACCCTGTCCACTCAAATACATTATATAGATTCCGTCAGAGCATGTCAACAGCCTGTTGCAGTGCCCTTTTCGCTGACAATACAGGTCCTCCTCATAGCGCTTTCGGAACCCGCCGCTAACCTGCTATTTGTTATTGAATATCTCGTAGTGTCGCCTGAGGCCGCAGGGGAAACAGAGTATCATACCGACCGCTGCACCCACGACCGCCTGTAGTATCTGGTATGGCAGTTTGAGCACCGCGTACTCGGGCGTACCGTAAATATACGCCCTGCCCAGGGTGTAGCCGACGACCATTATCACCGCGCCCAGCAGTACGCCGACGGCGGCCATCACAGCCGGGTGCTTCCCTTTCCCGCTGCGGACGCAGAGGGAGATAACCACGGCCTGGAGCCCGTGGGTCACCAGAGACACAAACATGGGTGTGGGATAGAAAAACAGATCTCCCAGGAAGGCCCCTATGCCGCCCACGGCGAAGGCATAGGCCGGCGGCAGCAGGATAGCCGCAGTGCATATGATTATGTCGTTTAAGTAGAGGTGCCCTCCAGGCACGGGAATACTGAATGAGCTCAAAACGATATTCATTGCCATGAATATCGCTGACAGCACCATGAGTCTCAGTTTATTATCGTTTTTTGCACTGTTCAACTGATATCACCTTTTTCCTTTTAATGCCTTGTTTTATTTCACGAAATAGATTATAATCTATTTTGGTAATATTAAAATACACAAACAAAGGATATTATTACATACCAAATGCTTACTTATGATCTGACATCAAAAAGAAAGGCGCCGAAGTATCAACTGCTGTATTCTCTTATACGCGATGATATAAAGTCAGGCGTCCTCCCTGCCGGGGTCAAGCTCCCGTCCCGCCGGGCCTTTGCGGAGCACCTGGGCGTCAGTACAGCCACAGTCGACTGCGCATACAGGCAGCTCATTTCTGAGGGCTACGTACAGCCGCGCTCACGCAGCGGCTACTACGTCTGCAAAATGGAGCTTTTGGACATAAACCCCGTCAAAGACAGGACTATACGGCTCAGCAGCGACCCGGAGCCGGACGCGAATGATGCTGTGGGCTTTGAATACTCGGCCTTCTCAAAGCTCATGCGCGAAGTGATAACAAAATATGACCGGGTACTGATGCAGAAATCTCCACACAACGGCTGTGCCGCGCTTCGCAACGCTATTGCCTTTCACCTTCTGCATTTCAGAGGGATGATAGCCCAGCCGGAGAACATCGTCATCGGAGCGGGGGCCGAATACCTCTACGGCATGATAGTGCAGCTTTTGGGCAGGGACAAAGTCTATGGTATTGAAAACCCGGGATATGAGAAAATCCGCGCCGTGTACGAGGCAAACGGGGCAAAGTACGAGCTTCTGGCGCTGGACGACGGAGGAATAAGCAGCTCTTCTCTGGAAAACACACATGCTGACGTTCTCCATGTGACTCCCTTTCACAGCTTTCCAAGCGGCGTCACCGCCCCTGCGGCCAAACGCATAGAATATCTGTCCTGGGCAAGGGAGAGAGGCGCGATCATCATAGAGGACGACTTTGACTCCGAATTCGCAATAAGGGGTATGCCGCCCGAGAGTCTGTACTCCATGGATGACGGGAAAAACGTAATCTATTTAAATACCTTTTCAAAGAGCATGTCCCCTGCCATGCGCATCGGCTATATGGTGCTTCCCCCCCATCTCATGAGAGAGTATGAGCGAAAGCTGGGCTTTTACTCCTGCACGGTGCCCACCTATGATCAGTACCTGCTGGCAGAGTATATTTCCGGCGGTTATTTTGAGCGGCATCTCAACAGGGCCAGGAAGCGTCTGAAAGCCCAGGGGCAGAAATAAAGCTGCCAAACCAGCTCAGAATTGCTGAGACAGTCAAAAATTTGTCCCTTGGGTAACAGCAGCCTCCGAGTACTCACGACAGGGCGTATAGTCATGCTCTTTCGCGTATCTGAGCAGAAATTCCCTCTGGTTTTTTATGCTCTCGGATTCTCTTTTGCAGCGCTCGTCCTCCTGTGACAGGCGGAGATATATGGCTGTTCCTTTCAAAAATACCGCTCCTTTTAAACATATAATGGACACGATGGGATATTTGGGTTATAATCAGTTGAGAATTACAGATCTTTTCCGGGAGGTTTTAATATGAAAGCTACTCTTGTTATCATGGCTGCGGGACTGGGCTCCAGATTCGGCGGAGTCAGGCAGATCGCAGGCATAGGGCCCGACAATGAAATACTCATGGAGTACTCGGTACATGACGCGGTCAGAGCCGGCTTCTCCAAGGTTGTTTTTATCATCAAGCCGGAGCTCACCGACAGCGTCAAAAAGCTCTGCGGCGACAACGCCGCAAAGCTCAAGACCGCCTCAGGCGAGCCTGTGGAGGTCTGCTATGCCTACCAGACCTTTGACAGCATCCCCTCCTTTTACAAGGTACCCGAGGACAGGACCAAGCCCTTCGGCACTGTCCACGCCATACTCTCCGCAAGAGAATTCGTAAACGAGCCCTTCATAGCCATCAATGCGGACGACTATTACGGCATTGACGCCTTTAAAATAGCCTGCGACAAGCTGCAAATGCTTCCCTCCGACGGCGAGGGCATGATGGTTGGATACTACCTGAAAAACACTGTCAGCAAAAACGGCAGCGTGACCCGGGGCGTGTGCAGCTGTGAGGACGGCCTGCTTAAAAAAGTCACGGAGACCTTTAAAATCACCTGCTTCCCCGACGGCAGCATCAGGGATACCAACACCGATCCCGACGGCGTCATCCTTGATCCCGACTCAGTTGTGTCGATGAATCTCTGGGGCTTTGCGCCGTCCATATTCGGACATATGAGCGATTACTTCAACGACTTCCTCCACGGCATCAAGGACGGCGACATAAAAAGCGAGTGCCTGCTGCCTGCCTTTGTGGATACAATGATCAACAGCGGAAAAATGAAGGTCTCGGTGCTCAGCTCCTCTGACACCTGGTTCGGCATGACATATAAGGAGGATCTGCCCACAGTTATTGAGGCGCTTAAGTCCCTGCACGACAAGGGACTGTACCCGCCCACCCTGCACATCTGAAATCAGGGCCCCCC
>JAFRAF010000209.1 GCA_017405545.1 Oscillospiraceae bacterium
ACTCCTTGAGGATCTCCTCGGCCCGGTCGTAGGCGGCGTCATAGGCCTTCTCCGCGTCTGCGTTGTAGGTCTCGTCGTCGTCATAGGTGTTGCGGTCGGGCAGCTCGGGGGATATGAGGATGTGGCGCACGTCCACAGTGTTGTAGTGGTTGGTCTCACGGTCGATGTAGAAGAGCACGGCATAACCGCTGTCGCTCTCGATGGCGGTCACGTCGCCGGGCTGCCTGCTGCTGTCAAAGAGCCAGTCGCCCATGTCGCCCATGTCCGCCTTTTTGGAGCTGCGGAGGGTGGCGCTGGCGTCGGCGTAGGTCTCCTTCTGGTCTTCGGAGGCAAGCTCCAGGGCTTTGGCGATGAAGGCCTGCTCGTCCACGGCGGCGGCCACGAATTCATCGGCCACGGTCTTGGCCTGTCCCATGGTGGCGGTTGAATCTCCGCCCTCCTGGGCAGCGCCGTTTATAAAGAAGTAGCGGTAGTTTACGGAGTCATAGTCGTCGGCGTGCTCTTTGTAGTAGGACTCGATCTCGCTGCTGCTGAAATCGTAGGACTCGCGGATGGAGTCGGCATAGCTGTTGCCGTAGACCACGTTCTTCAGGTTCTCCCTGTAGACCTCCTCGTTTACGCCCTTGCCGTAGGCGGAGGCCAGATAGGAGTCAAGATTTGCGTAGCCGGCCTGGGTGTAGGATTTAACTATGGCATCCACATTGCTGTCCACTTGGGCCTGCATGTCCTCGGTGAACTCGAAGCCGGCCTTCTCGGCCTCGCTGGTGAGCATGGTCAGCTCCTTCATGGTATCAAAAGCCTCTTCCTTCAGCCTTGTCTCGTCAGGCATCAGGTACTGGGCGTACTCGCCGGAGTTGGAGTTGTACTTGGAGTAGTATTGCCAGTAGAGGGACCTGTTGTAGTATTTGTAGTCCGCGGCGGAATAGGCTCTGCCGTTTATATCTACCGCCTTGACGTCGCGGTAAAGCAGGGGAGAACTGAAAACAAGAATAAAAATAGCCAAAACCGCGATGATTATACCGCCGGCGATATACTTGTTCCTGCTTTTCCGGGCTTTTTCCTCCTCTTCCCTAAGATGCTGCATTTTCAAGCTGTTGCCGGAAGAGATCTCTTCCTTGCGTCTCTTTCTGTCTTTAGAAGCGCCCATAGAACATCATTCCTTTACAAAACCTGTGTTTTGGCGCACAGCGCCACAATAACCTTCATTATAAACGAAAGCCCCGCCTGTTTCAAGTCGTTGCGGGACTTTTTTTAAAAATGTTAAAAAACAAAGAGAAGTAAGCCCGCTTATCCGGCCTGCCGCGGCGCAAAAAGCGCCCTCACATGTCGCAGAGCAGATAAAAACGGGGACCCCGCACATGCCGTGTAAGCCCATTTATAACCTGCACGATATGAGCAGGTGGGTCGCTTCCCGGCTGCTGCTCGCTTCCAACGTCCGCCTGGGCGGGAGGCCTGCAATTCACAGCCGGAGAGGGGCATCCCTTATAAGTGTTGTGGGTTTAAAAAGGCTTATCACGTACACAGCAGGGCCGCGGACTGAAATCCGGCTTCGGCCGCCGGACTATTCGTCATCGTCGTCTATGAGCTGGTCCATAGGTATGCTCTCGTAATCGTCGTCGGCGAACAGGCGCTCCATAAACTTCTCATAGGCCATGTTCAGCTCCTCGTCCGGCGGGACTACCAGACTCTGATCTCCGTTCGGCTCGTCTTCAGACTTGAGTATGAGAAGGCCGTAGTTCTCGTCGTCCTCGTCCAGGTCGGCGGGGAGGAAGGCCAGATAGAACTCGCCGTTTATCTCTATGGTGTCCAGATGCTCGAGCTGGTATTCGTTGCCGTCATCGTCGCTTACGCTTATGAAGTCGCTGCCGTAGTTGCTGTCCATCGCAGTTCCTCTCTGTATTCTCCCCCGGCACGCATATGTCAGGCCGGATGGTGGATGTGTCCCGGGCGCATTGTCCGCCTGAGCCCATTGTACATTAGTTGCCCTGACAAATCAAGTACGTCAGGAATTAAAATCTTCCAGCAGAGCCAGTATCTCCTCATAGCCGGCGGCGGATATGCCTCTTTCGAGACTTAGCCTGTCGGAGTCCCTCAGCTCATCCGCGCTGACGCCTGTGTGCAGCACCGGCACGCCGCCGCCGTCGAAGACGCAGAGCTCCCCGTCACAGAGCCCCAGGACATATCCTCCGGCGTCAGGTGAGAATGTCTGCGCCGATGCGGGGACTAGATCGCCGCCGGGACTGAGGGAGAAGAGGGCACAGACGCTTGCGGCGGCGGACAGGAGCATTAAAAGCAGCAAGACGCCCAGTCTGAAAACGCGCTTCACGGCATAACATCCTTTCAAAGTGAAATATGTATACAGTGAGTATCCCCGCCCGGAGCCGGATTTATGCCGCGAAACCCGTATTCGCTCTGTGCGTGCCGCGGGATAAAATATTTTTTTACAAACATTTCTCATATTTTGGGGGAAAGGTGTTGACAGACTGTGGTAAAATAGATAATACTCAGTTATTATGTATATTCTATCGCCCAATGATTGGGAGGTGTGCTTTTTGGCAAATAAAGAAAACCATATTGCTTCCGACATTTCCAATGTTGTTTCAAATAAAAAAGTGCGCACGTGCGCGAGAGGCGCTTCGAGTCTGCTGTCCACGATATTGAGGATAATAGGCACGGTGGTCCTTATACTGGTGACCACGGCCCTGATCTTTGCGTGCATCAGCCTTGTGTATATAAAGACCAGCCTGTCTACCGACACCTCGCTGGCGCTGGAGGATCTGGCTTTAAACCAGAACAGCGTCGTATACTACTATGACAACAACACCGAGTCGTATCAGGAGCTGCTCAGCCTCAAGGGCAGGGAGAATCGCAGCTGGGTGGACTATGACCAGATACCCAAGGATGTGGAGCACGCCATAGTGGCCATAGAGGACAAGCGATTTTACAAGCACCACGGCGTGGACTGGTCCAGGACCTCATCCGCTTTCTTCAACATGTTCCTGAGTATGTCCAACACCTACGGCGGATCCACGGTGACCCAGCAGCTCATAAAGAACGTAACCGGTGACGACGGCGTCACCGTGCAGAGAAAGCTCACGGAGATATTCCGCGCGCTGGAGCTGGAGAACAACTACACAAAAGAGCAGATCATGGAGATGTACATGAACGTGGTATACTTCGGCCACAGCTGCTACGGTATAGGCGCCGCGGCGGAGTACTACTTCGACAAGACTCCTGCCGAGCTCAGCCTGGCTGAGATAGCCTCCATCGTGGGCATCACCAACAACCCCTCCATGTACAGCCCCCTTGTAAACCCCCAGAGGAACAAGGAACGTCAGGAGACCATACTGTACGAGATGCAGGACCAGGGCTATATAACCTATGATCAGTACACCCAGGCTGTGAATGAGGAGCTCCAGTTCAGCGTGGACTGGGAGGAGAGTCAGAGCGGCAGCACCAGGATCTACACCTGGTTCGAGGACGCCCTTATCGAGGACCTCATCGCCACGATACAGGAGGAAAAGGGCTGCTCCAGAGAAATAGCCCAGAAGCTGCTGTTCAACGGCGGCTATCAGATATACGCCACCATAGATCTGGACATGCAGGCGGCCGTTGACAAGGTCTATCAGAACACCGCCAACTTCAAGACCTCCGGCGGCAAACAGCTCCAGTCGGCCATGGTCATAACCGACCCGGCCACGGGCGATATCAAGGCCATTGCCGGCGGCGTGGGCGAGAAGACCGAGAGCCGCAGCCTGAACAGGGCCACAATGAGCAAGCGGCCCCCGGGCTCATCCATCAAGCCCATAGCCGTATACGCACCCGCCATGGACGCCGGACTCATCAGTGTCGGCACCCAGTTCGACGACAGCGAATACGTGAGCCTCAAGGGCACCAACTGGATGCCCCACAACGACGACCGCTCGTACCACGGCGTAGTGACCATCAGGCGGGCTATCGTGAGCTCGCTGAACGTGGTAGCGGCCCAGGTCATGGACAGACTGACCCCTGCGGCCTCCTTTGAGTTCATGACGCAGAAGCTCCACTTCACCACGCTGGTGGATTCCGATATGGACTACGCGCCTCTTAGCCTGGGCGCCCTCACCTACGGCGTCACCGTGAGAGAGATGGCTGCCGGCTACAGCATCTTCCCCAACCTGGGAATATACACATCCACGCGCACCTTCACCAAGATATGCGATGCGGACGGCAACCTGCTGTACGAGAACGAGCCTGTGAGAAACAGGGCCATAAGCGAGGCCACCGCCTACTGGATGACGGATATCATGACCGACGCCGTATCCTACGGTACCGGACGCTCCGCCGCCATGCGCGGCATGAGAGTCGCCGGTAAGACCGGTACCACCTCCGACAACTACGACCGCTGGTTCTGCGGCTTTACCCCCTATTACGTGGGCACCGTGTGGGTGGGCTACGACAAGAACCGCCACATCAGCTGGAGCGGCAACCCCGCGGCCCAGACCTGGAGAAAGGTCATGGTCCAGATCCACGAGGATCTGCCCAACAAACCCTGGCCGAAGCCCGACAGCACATATCAGAAGCAGGTCGTAAACAAGATCGAGGAGAGCTCATTCAGCGTTATCGGCGTGGACGAACAGGGCAACGTACTGTACGAGTACAGCGATTACGCCGTACCGGGCCGCGAGATCAACGTAAGCGCCCGCGTACTGGAGGGCTACACTCTGATAGGCAGCGGCACCGCCACCATCGTGGTGGGTGAGCAGGGGAGCGTGACCTTCACCTACAAGAACGAGAACCCCGAGGAACAGCCTCCGGAGGAACCGACACCTGAGCCGGAGCCCACACCGGAGCCGACACCTACACCGGAGCCGGAACCCACACCGGAGCCGACCCCAACGCCTGAGCCGGAGCCCACACCGGAGCCGGAACCGACACCACCTGAACCGACGCCGCCGGAGCCGACGCCACCGGAACCGACGCCTCCTGAGCCGACACCTGAGCCGGAGCCGACGCCGCCGGAACCCGCCCCCCCCGTGGATAACGCAGGCGAGGGCGGCGGCGAATAGTCCGCTCGTCTGTGTCCGGATGCCCGTACTGCCGAGTAAAACCGATATGACCGGGGCGCCCTCCGTGTCGGAGGGCGCCCTTCTGCGTGAACTGTGCGCCGAGAGTGCGGGAAAGCAGGGGAGTGGGCCGGTACAGGCGGGCGCATATGCCCCTGACCGGGGCGGGGATGGCCTGTCGAAAAAGCTCGTTTATTCCCCTGCGCAGGCGCTTTTTTACGGAAATATCCCATCGGACGTATTATTTTTTTGTCGAAAGGGATTGCACTTTTCGCCGATGATGCGTATAATGAAAAGACTCTGTTGCGAAGGGAACGAAACTTGCCTTATGGTTTATAGAAACATCCTTGATGCTCTGGGGAACACCCCGCTCATCCATTTGTCCACCATGACCGGACCTGACGACGCCCGTATACTGGCCAAGTTCGAGGGCCTCAACGTGGGCGGCTCCATCAAAACAAGGACCGCCTACCGAATGATAGAGGCCGCCGAGGCCCAGGGCCTGCTCAGCCCGGACTCCATAATCGTGGAGCCCACAAGCGGAAATCAGGGCATAGGTCTGGCCCTCGTGGGCGCGGTAAAGGGCTACAAGGTCATCATAATAATGCCCGACTCTGTCAGCGCCGAGCGCCGACTGCTCATAACCCAGTACGGGGCCGAGCTCCGTCTCATACACGACGACGGGGATATAGGAAAGGCCATCGACGACTGCATCGCCACGGCCAACGCCATGGCGGAGTCTGACCCCCGGGTGTTCATGCCCAACCAGTTCACCAATCCTGAGAATCTGCAGGCCCACATCCAGGGCACCGCGCTTGAGATTCTCGACCAGATAGACGGGCCCATCCACGGCTTCTGCTCCGGCGTGGGCACAGGCGGCACCCTGACCGGCATAGGCGCGGTTCTGAAAAAGAAATTCCCCGATCTGTGGATATGCTGCGCGGAGCCGGAGCACGCCGCCATACTCTCGGGCGGCAACATCGGCACCCACGTGCAGATGGGTATTGGCGACGGACTCATCCCGGATATCCTGGATACGGAGCTCTACCACAATATCAACATCGTAACCGACGAGGAGGCCATATCCACCACCCAGGCCCTTGCCAAGCAGGCGGGAATACTCTGCGGCCTCTCCAGCGGCCCCAACGTGTGCACCGCCATGAAGATGGCGAAGAAGCTGGGAAAGGGCAAGACCGTGGTCACCATTCTGCCCGACACGGGCGAGCGCTATTTTTCCACCCCACTGTTCCAGCAGGGCTGGAGGGAGAAATAGGGGCCCGGGCGGCACGCTGAAAAAATATATAATTAGAAGCGCACAGGGGTGCGAGCAAATTTGCTCGCACCCCTGTTATTTGTTCTGTGTACCGCGCCGCAACGGAAAGCTAACGCCTGTCCACGACCTCCTCTATATCGCCCACAAATACCCAGTGGGGCTGCCAGTCGCCGTTTTCATCCGCCGGATAGGCCTGAGGGTTGCCCTTGTAGTATTCCCGGATCTCGGGGGCCAGCTCATCTTTTGAAAACTTGTGCTGGTACAGCTTCCTGCATACAAAGACCAGCTCCGCTTCCTCATAGCTCACGCCTCCGCCCACGGCCACGGGCGTAAGGCCGGAGCCCTCCACCTTGTCCCCGTCTCTGCCGGAGCGGGAGCCCATGTAGCCCAGAGCCCTTTTATACCCCTTGGGGAAAAAGCTGACCGTGAAGGTCCCGCTGTCCATCATGACCTCCCGCGTGTAGCGGCTGGGATGCAGGTATACCGTCATAACGGAGCCGCTTTTGCCCGGCCTGGTCCAGAGAGTCCCCATGCTGCCCCAGCCCACGGTGCAGGAGTTGAACCTCTCCATGCTGCCGGCGGTGACCAGGGCCCACTGGTTTTTAAAAAGGTCGAAAATTTTGTAGTCTTTTTCCTCAAAGCTGCTGTTCATATATGCTCCATTCCTCCCGTTAAAGGCAGATATAAGCCGGGATTATTCAATGCTCTTATCCGTATTCAGGTCCGCCGCGCTTCTCAGCCGGCGCTTTTCTGGTTTTCAAGCCGCTCTCTTGCCACGCTCAGCATGAGCTTTATGCGGTTTTCCTGATTGACCCTTGTGGCGCCCGGGTCGTAGTCTATGGCCACGATGTTGGCCTGGGGGTACATGGCCCTGAGCTTGTTGGCCATGCCCTTTGCCACGATGTGGTTGGGCAGGCAGCCGAAAGGCTGGGCGCAGACGATGTTCTCGAAACCGGACTTGACAAGCTCCGCCATCTCGGAGGTGAGGAGCCAGCCCTCGCCCATCTGCACGCCGTTGCTGATGAGCCCTTCGGAGCACTTGATGGTGCTGGTGAAGAGGGGAGGCGGGGTGAGGCCGGGGTATTTGGCTATGGCGTCGGCCATGAGCTTTTCCCGTTTTTCGGCCATGGAGAAGAGGAACTTGACCGCCTGCTTTTTCACCTTGCTGCCCCCGTAGAGGTCAATCTTGAATATCTGGTTCGTCAGGCAGTAGAGACAGAAGCCTATGAGGCCGGGCACGTTGACCTCGCAGCCCTCGGAGGCCAGAAACTCCTCCAGCTTGTTGTTGCCGAGAGGGGAGTATTTGACATATATCTCTCCCACTATGCCCACCTTGACCCTGGGGACCATTGTCCGGGGTATCTCGGAAAAGCTCTTCGCAATGG
>JAFRAF010000210.1 GCA_017405545.1 Oscillospiraceae bacterium
AGCGATGTCGACACCGTTGCAAGTGAAGAAGATGATGCCTGTTAAACGTATAATTGTTTTATTTCTGGCCCTGTGCCTGATGCTCACCGCCGCGCCCCTGTGCCTGGCCGACGGGCCTGTCTCTCATATGCCCTATATGACAGGTTACGGCGGTGACAGATTCGGGCCGGACGAGCACCTCACCCGCGCCCATTTCAGCCAGATACTGTATAACTTCCTGCTCTCCGGAGAGCGGGGAAAGTCATCGCCGAAGACGCCCGGGAGCCTTTTCAGCGATGTCAGCTCCTCAGACTGGTTCTGCAGCGCGATAGAGGAGATGGCCGGACGGGGCGCCTTCAAGGGCTACACCGACGGCAGATTCAAGCCGCATAAGAACATAACAAAAGCCGAATTTGTGCTGGTACTGACGAGACTGTACGGAAAGGTCGAGGGGGGAAACCCCGCTTTTGCCAAGGATACGGCGAACAACTGGGCCGCCGAGTATCTGGCCTCCGCCAACGCCAAGGGCTGGATAAAGGCCAACGGGATCGGGTACTTCTATCCCGACGCCGCCATTACGAGGGCGGAGGCGGTCACCATACTCAACAGAGCCCTGGGGAGAAATCCCGACAAAGGGACGATAGACAAGTCCGCCGACGATCTGGGCATATATCCGGTCTTTACCGACGTCCCCAAAAGCCATCCGGCATATTACGAGATCGTCGAGGCCACCGTGCGGCACAGCTGCAATATAAGCAACGGACAGGAGAGCTGGACAGACTGGGGCCGGACCCCCGGACTGCACTATAAGGACTGCCAGCTCTACGGTGTGGACAGCAACGGCATGCTGATGCGGAACACCGCCTGTGAGGGCAGATACTTCGACGGTGAGGGCAGGCAGAGCACCGGCAATGCCGAGCTGGACAAGCAGATAACCGACGCCCTGAACAAATGCACAAAGCCAGGCATAAGCAGTGAGGACCGCCTCAAGGCGGCGTATAACTACGTGGCAAAGACCTTTGTATATGGCCCGCGCAGCACTGGCGACAACGTGAAGGAGTATTCCTCCGGCTGGGTCGCCGATTGCGCCTCCGAGATGTTCAGCCGGGGATGGGGCGACTGCTACCGCTTCGCGGCGGCTTTCTGCGTACTTGCCCAGCGCCTGGGCTATGACGCGGTTGCCCATTCCGGATACCTGTACGACGCGCCCCACGGCTTTGTCACCATAAGGGGCAGCGACGGGGTGGACTACATCTACGACCCCGAGATGAACTACGCCAAGGGCTTTGAGGATCTAAAGCTGTATCACACGGTCAATTATCAGTACTACCAGTACATATACAAGTGGCATTCCTCCGCGGATGAGCTCAGGGCCCAGATGGCGAAATGGGGCAGGCCGAGCGAGGGTACGAGCACGCCGAGCTCTTTTGACGCGGAGAAATACGACCGGGCACAAGTGTGCATAGGCTACAATGTCACATCACTGTTCAACGAGATAGGCAAGCCGAAGTCCATGGACTATTCCTCAAGCTGCCTTGTGATAGGGGCCCAGGACGGCTCGCTGGAGTATGACGGATTTATCGTCTGCACCATAAAAGAGAGCAGCGGATATGAGTATGTATACGCTGTCTATAAGCTGTAGAAGAAAGTGTCGGAGGCCGGCGCTTTATAGGCCTTGCACTGAGCGTCCCGCCCGGGGAAGCGGGCGCCTGATATGAATTGATCTCCATTTGCCGTTTGTGGAGGTCATGTTCTCATATACCAAGCGGCAGAATGGAGATTGTTTCGATGCTTAAGAGAATCATAGTTCTTGTATTGGCGGTTGCGATGGTGCTGAGCCTGGGCATTCCCGCCATGGCGGATGACAACCCGTCAAAACTGACCTCAGCCACCCATGAGAAGTATATTAACGGCATGGGCAACGGCAAATTCAGCCCCGAGGGGACCTTGACCCGCGCGCAGGTGTGCCAGATGCTGTTCAACCTGCTGGTGGAGACCAGCGGCAAAGAGACCAAGAGCTTCAGCGACGTGAACAAGAACAACTGGTTCTATGCCGCTGTGACAGAGCTCGCGGCGGACGGACTGCTCATGGGTTATCCGGACGGCAGCTTCATGCCCGACAACCCCATCGGCAGGGCCGAGTATATCGCCATCCTCTGCCGCTTCTATGAGCTGGAGCCGGGCAATACCGGCTTTGCCACCGACATAAGCGGACACTGGTCCATAAAGTACCTGGCCTCCGCCTATGCCAAGGGCTGGATAGAGGCGGACGAGAACGGGCATTTCAGACCTAACGAGCCCATTACAAGGGCGGACGCCGTAGTAATACTCAACCGTGTTCTGGGCCGTGTACCCGACAAGGCGGCCATAGACGCCCTTGACAGCAGCTTCGGCTTCACGGATGTGCCCAAAACTGACAGCGCGTACTACGACATCATGGAGGCCGCCACTACCCACACCTACACTGTCAGCGGCGGCACAGCGAAGTGGATCAAGGGCTCCGAGGGCTTCACCAGCGGCAGCGCCGAGCTGGACAAGCAGCTCTGGGATCTGATGGCGAAGGCCGCCGACCAGAGCACCATGAC
Organism: Oscillospiraceae bacterium; assembly: GCA_017405545.1. GTDB lineage: Bacteria > Bacillota > Clostridia > Oscillospirales > Oscillospiraceae > RGIG2311. Next base: position 2,565 of record JAFRAF010000210.1, read on the forward strand.
CCGTGAGCAGATGCTCAAGTCCGCGTATACCTACGTGGTCAACAACTTCCGCTACATAGGCTATTCCGCCCACTACACCGACGCGGACAAGGGCTGGGAGAAGGCCTCGGCTGAGCTCATGCTGAAAAACAACGGCGGAAACTGCTACTGTTTCGCAGCGGTATTTGGTTATCTGGCCCAGATGCTGGGTTACGACGCCGTACCCCACGCGGGCACCATAAAGATGACAAAGAGCGACGGAACTCAGGATTCACGTGATCACGCTTTTGTCATGATAGACAAGCTTATTTACGACACCATGTACGACTTCAGCAACAAGGCCTCGTGGAACGAGATAAGGCTGTTCGGAGTCGAGAACGGACTTACCGTGGATGAGCAGGTCTGGGAGTACATTTTCTAAGAGCACTATAATCTGACATAGAGAAAGCGAGGTAGAGGAATTGGTATTCAGCTCAGCTGTATTTCTGTTCGTCTTTTTCCCCTCGCTTTTTGTCATATATCGAATAGTCCCCGGCCTGAGAGGAAAGAACATCCTGCTAATAATTGCCAGCCTGCTGTTTTATTCATTTGGACGACTGAGCTACCTGCCTCTGCTGCTTTTATCTGCGGCCGTAAACTACCTCTGCGGCCTGCGGATAGGACGGGGCGGGACGAATAAAAAACTCTGGATGGCAATCGCGGTTGTGCTGGACATAGGCATACTCTGCGTGTTCAAATATCTGGACTTCATTATCGGCAATATAAACGCCGTCACCGGCGGCGGCATACCGCTGCCCGGGATAGTCCTGCCCATAGGTATATCCTTTTTCACCTTTCAGGGCCTCTCCTACGTCATCGACGTATACAGACGGCCGGAGGAGCTGTGCAGAGACCCGCTCAAGCTGCTGCTGTACATCAGCTTTTTCCCACAGCTTATAGCGGGACCCATAATAAAATTCCATGAGATCCAGGCCCAGATAGACAGCAGGACCTGCACACAGGAGCTGACACTCAGCGGCATAAGGCGCTTCGTGGTCGGCCTGTCAAAAAAACTGCTGCTGGCGAACGCTGTGGGCTATATGGCCGACGCAGTATTTGCCCTTGACCCGACGGCGCTGGATATGCGGCTGGCCTGGCTGGGCGCGGTGTGCTACACCTTCCAGATATACTTCGACTTCTCCGGCTACAGCGATATGGCCATCGGACTGGGGCGCATGTTCGGCTTCGGGATAAAGGAAAATTTCGACCACCCCTACATGGCCTCGTCCATAACGGAGTTCTGGCGGCGCTGGCATATCTCCCTCAGCTCCTGGTTCAGGGACTATCTCTACATACCCCTGGGAGGCAACAGAAAGGGCAGAGTCCGCACGGGGCTG
>JAFRAF010000211.1 GCA_017405545.1 Oscillospiraceae bacterium
AGTCGGAGCATCGCAGCTCATCCGACATGTCGAGGACGATCTGCTCCGCGTCCGAGGCCAGCCGTCTGAACAGGTATTTGAATCTGCCGTCACGCTCCTCAAAATCCGGCAGGGCTTTTTCTATGTATTCACGTGTGTATTTTCGGGTGAGTCTGCGGCACTCATCCTGAGTGAGCTTCGCAACACCGCCGCGTGACTCCGAGTCCTTTACGACATTTTCAAGCAGGTAGTGCAAAAACGCGCCGCTGTCCATGGCAGTGAATCTGGACTGCCTTCTCGGCATGGCCTTAAGTCCATATCGCAGGAAATATGAAAAGCGGCAGGAGTGGAACCTGTCCACCTTTGTGGCTGAGAGGGTCACTCTGTTGCCGTACAGGCTTTCAACAGCCATTTTAGAGAGCGCGCCCCTTGTAGAATCAGCCGTTTTCCAGATATCACGGAGCTTATCGGCATATTCCGGTTTTGAAAGCATGTATTCAGCGGCGGCAGCCGCAGTCGGGTCAGTCCCGTCTCTGCCGGAGCGGGCCGCCAGCTCAAAGCAGGATGTCTCGGCCCAGGTGCTTATCCCGCTGTCCGTCTCTTGAACCGACAGATCAAGGAGCTTTCTGACCCGCTCAAATATGTAGGAGGGCCTTGTATCCCCCCCGCCCTGCTCAGACCAGGACATAATGAGCCTTTCTGAGGGCAGTGTTATGGATGAGTATACGGAATATAGATCCCTCTCATACAGCTCCTCGGAGGTCCCGCCCAAATCCATACCGTACTCGGCAAGCCTGTCCCTGTCGTTTTCAGATATGACTCCGCCGCCAGTACCCGATCCGGGCAGTCTGTCATCCGAGGCGCCCAGGATGATAAGGCACTTTAAGCCCCTTCTCTTCATCCTGTCCATATCGCCGGCGTTTACACTGTCAAAAAAACTGGGGATGGTACCGATATCATACTGGGACAGCAGAAGCTTTAAAATCGCCGCAAAGCTCCTGTCATCCATCTCTCTGTCAGCCAGGACACCGTACATCTGCTCAAGGGCCGAAACCAGGATATCCCACAGCTGCCTGTACTCATCCGCCTGCTGTCCGCTGCCGGCCGTCCCGTATTCCTCAGCCTTCTGCCGAAAAACTGCCGCGAGCTCCAACTCCGAGATAAGTGACCACAGAGCCATGACCTTCTCCGAGGCGGTATCGGCTTTTTCCATCTTTTCCGCAAAGGCGAAAAGGGGCGCTCCGGCCTTTGCTTTCGCCTTATTGAGCCTTTCAAGCATTTCACGGCTCTGCTCCGGGTCGGAGCCCGGCTTATCATCCGGCGGCATACGCCAGATATATCCCGGCGCCCACATGCTCTTGCCGCGTATGTCCCATCTTAGCACATAGTTTTCCAGCATATCCGTCTCATCCGGACTCGTGCCGCCCATACCGGTCTTCAGATATTTAAAGACGTTATTGCGGTCCCAGCCGTTGTTGATGATATCCAGCGCTGAGAGTATGAGCACTATTGCAGGCTTCTGCAGCAGCTCCGACCGGCGGGAAAACTGAACGGGTATACCGCGGGACGTGAACAGACTGTCCAACAGGCACTCATAGTCCCCCCAGCCCTTGGCGACGATTCCTATTTCCCGGTATCTCATACCGGCATCTGCCGTCAGCTCCCTCACCTTGGCGGCGGCAAGCTCACACTCCTCCGCCTTGGAGCCGCATTTAAAAAGCTCCACCTGTCCGTCAGCTTCCGGACATCCCTCATCGCCGCTCGTGAGCAGGCAGCGCTCAAGGACTTCCAGCGATCCGCCGCTTTTTTCCCGGTCCAGAAGCACTGTCTTGCATTCCGCTCCCCGCCTCTTGCCAATGCGCAGGAGCTTTGCCCCCGTTTTCCTCGGGACTGTGAATATGGGTTCCGTACCGCTCAAGCCGTCACAGCTCAGACAGCAGACAATATCCGCGCCCTTCGCGATCAGCGCCTCGATAACGGCGCTCTCCTGTGCCGTAAAATCCGTAAAGCCGTCTATGTATACGGTCTCATTGTCCCCCACTGTGGACATCTCCGTGCGCTCGGCCATGAGGTCAAGGCGCGATGCGGGGTCATACATGCCCTCCGGTATAAGGGCATCGTATGTCTCAAATACCAGGGCGAAATCCGACAGTTTTCTGCCCAGGCTTCCGCTCAGCTCTTCTCCCGCCCGTGCAATCTCTCCAGGAGATATACAGGCGGAACGGAACTCGTCATAGGCGTCCAGCATCCCCTCTATAAACTCCACCCTGCGGCGGCGGCTGATGCATTTGAGCCGGGACGCGCACATATCCAGGGCCAAATTCATGAGCAGCACACGCCCGCCGGCGTCAAGCGCCTTACCGGGACTGCCTCCCGTCTCGTCGAGCACACGGCTGCTCAGCCGCGAAAAGCTGAGGACCTCCGCGTATATGCTGGCGGCGTCGCCGCAGACCGTACACAGCAGGCGCTCCGCCTCATGAGAATACTGCTCGGGTATGAGCAGGAGACTGCGCTTTTTATCGGAGGCGCGTCTGCCTATCTCCCTGAATACGTGCAGGGTCTTCCCGCTGCCGCCTCTGCCCAGTATAAGCTCTATCAATCCTATCCCTCCATATCAACCGAAAAGCCGGGCTTTTACACCGTTAACTGTGTCCAACAGCCAGAATCTGATCTCGTATCCGCTTCCGTCTTTTGTGACAAGGCTATTCTCTTCCTCGTTCAGCCCGCTGTCGCATATGCTCCCCCTCGCTGCGGCGGCGCATACATCCGGATACACCACACACCACCAGTTGCGGCCATGAGCCCCGCCTATCTCCACCTGCAGGGTGGAATAGTTCCCCGCGGGCAGTGCAAAACAGCCGTACTCCCTCCGGGGGCATGAGCGTTCCCTCAGGCTGATTCTGATCTCACTGTCCCTGCCGGCTCCTATTGCAACATCATAAGCGGCCCGCATTATACTGTCAAGCTCCTGCTTTGTAAGTTCCACAGCTTCATCCAGATCCGACGCGCCTTTGAGGGTCGGTTTCAGTATATCAAGCACCGTGTCCCGAATTTGGTACTTTATCTGCTGATCCTCATCGGAATCGCTCTCGGCTATGACTCTCAACCTCATCACATCTCCGCTGAGCATGTGTCCGTCGCACAGCGCGCCGCAGCCCAGGGTCAAAAACGCCACAACAGCCAGTGAAAGCAGAGTTTTAATAAATAGCTTTGACATAAAAGCCCTCCTCCCGCCCTTCAGAGCAAGAGGGCGGTCAAAATATGCAGTAAGTGTACATATTATTGACCGCCATCGGGCTGTTTATACAATTATGTCGCCGCTTGTCTCCGTTAAAAAGCACTCCCTGTACTGTCCGCTGAGAGCATTGAAGGCAGCCTCGGCCCTGTCCGGGTCATCGAAGAATCCGAAGACAGCAGAGCCCGTGCCGCTCATGGACGCGCCCAGCGCACCCATATCGTACATGATGCTCTTAATATTCTCTATCTCCCGCTCCCCG
>JAFRAF010000026.1 GCA_017405545.1 Oscillospiraceae bacterium
GGGCCTTTATCACAAGGGCCCGCTTTTCGGGCCGCTTCCACTGTAAAAGGGCCCTCTGCATGGCCTTCTCCTCGGGAGTTTTCGCCACGTATATCGGCTTCATATCCCGGGGATCTATACCGGTATAGTACATACAGGTGGACAGCGTCCCGGGTGTGGGATAGAAATCCTGCACCTGCTCGGGCTGTCTGCCTGTTTTGTTCAGATACTCCGCGAGGGCGATGGCGTCATCCAGGCTGCTACCCGGGTGGGAGGATATGAGATAGGGCACCAGATACTGATCCTTGTCATATCTCTGGTTCAGTCTCCGGTATTTCTCCATGAAACGGTTGTATACCTCATTGTGGGGCTTGCCCATATAGTCCAGCACCTTGTCAATGCAGTGCTCGGGGGCCACCTTGAGCTGGCCGGAGATATGATAGCGCACAAGCTCGGTAAAAAACTCCCCCTTGGGGTCGCAGAGCAGATAGTCAAAGCGTATGCCCGAGCGTACAAACACCTTTTTTATCCCCGGAATTGCCCTGAGCTTCCGCAGCAGCTGCATATAGTCGGAGTGGTCCGCGTCCAGATTTTTACAGGGTGTGGGCGTCAGACAGTTCTTGCCCCTGCACAGTCCGTTTTTAAGCTGCTGCCTGCATGAGGTGTGCCGGAAATTGGCCGTGGGCCCGCCCACGTCGTTCACATAGCCCTTGAACTCCGGATGCTTTGTAAAAGCCTCCACCTCCCGTATCACGGAATCGTGACTGCGGGAGCTTATCATTCTGCCCTGATGGAAGGCCAATGAGCAGAAATTGCAGGCCCCGAAGCAGCCCCTGTTGTGAATGACAGAAAAGCGGACCTCCTCAATGGCCGGCACTCCTCCCATGGCGTCGTACATGGGGTGCGGCTCTCTTGTGAACGGCAGGGCCGCCACCCTGTCAAATTCCTCTCTGGAAAGGGGCATGGCTGGAGGATTGATGATGAGATACCTGTCCCCGTGCGGCTGGATGACAGCCTTGCCCCTGACGGGGTCGTGCTCGTCGTACTGTATGATATTAGCCCTGGCGTAGGCCCTTTTGTCGGAGGACACCTCCTCAAATGAGGGGCAGTCCACATGCGGCCAGGCGCAGACCGATGGATCGCGAACGAGGACGCCCGTCCCCTTTATATCGGTCATCTCCGATATGGGCACGCCGGCCTTTAAGCGTCTGGCTATCTCTATTGTGGCAGTCTCGCCCATGCCATACACAAGTATGTCCGCCTTGGAATCCGCCAGAAAAGAGCGGCGCACTCTGTCCTCCCAGTAGTCATAGTGGGCAAAGCGCCTGAGTGAGGCCTCAAGTCCTCCTATTACTATGGGCAGGTCGGGAAAAGCCTCTCTGGCCCTGTTGGCGTAGACTATGGTCGCCCTGTCCGGGCGCAGTCCGGCCTTCTTCCCGGGTGAATAGAAGTCCTCCGAGCGTCTCTTTTTCGCCGCTGTATAGTGGGCCACCATGGAATCCAGATTTCCGGCCCCTATCATCACGCCCAGGCGGGGCCTGGTCATGGCTTTGAACGCCTCCGCGTCCTTCCACTCCGGCTGGGCCAGAACGGCCACCTTGAAGCCCTCGGCCTCCAGCACTCTGGCTATAACGGCGGTGCCGAAGCTGGGGTGATCCACATATGCGTCGCCCCCTACAACCAGAAAATCGTAGCCCTTCCAATGTCTCATATCCATTTCCGCCTTTGAAACCGGCAGAAATTTCGAAGTATCCAACATATATGTCTCCATGGCGCCAAGTCCATTATATGCAAATATCTGCGGGGCTCAGCGCTGTTTTATATCCATATCCATCAAAAGCTGTCCGCCGGCGCTTTTCGCCGAAAAGCCGAAGTGGATAAAATAGTCCCGGCTCCAATGGTCCTCGGGCAGCACTATGCGCACGGTGTGTCTGCCCAGTCTGCGGTATGTTGACACCGCCTGACCCAGGAGCTGTACGCCGTATCCGTTTCCCCTGCACTCGGGGAAGATATAGTATAGTTTTATGAGCCCCACGCCATCTTCGGCCAAGGGCTCCGGGTCCAGCTCAACTATGCCCATCTTTTTATAATACTGCAGCGCCCACATGAGGAAATCGCCGTCAGGGCCGCTTCGCCGCTCTATCTCACCGCGTGAGAGCTCTGAAAAGCCGAAGTCGCCCCCGAACTGCTCCGCATGGCACTGCCTGAGCCGGGCGTTGAGCTCCTTCCCTTCACTGAAGGCATCCACCCGGCGAAAGCGCAGATTGTCCGCGTCAGCGCCGTCCTTGTTAGTCTGCCACTTCTGCCTGCGGAAGCGGGACATCTCGTCCGGCAGATGTGAGGCGTCGTTCATGTACTCTATATGGAATCTTCCCCCGTCCAGACGCAGGAGGGCCACACAGGTGTTGTCCCCGTGAGCCACATCTCTGTGCTGGCTCAGCGTCTTGCCCTGGATGAGTGTGAGCATGTATTTTATCACCGTGCCGTGGCTGCCTATCATGACAGTCTGACCGGGGTGTCTGTCCTCCAGCTCCAGCATAAAATCTATCAGCCTTTGCCCCGCGTCGCCCAGTCTTTCGCCGTCCTGAACGCTGAAAAGCTCCGGATTCAGGGCAAACCATCTCATCTGCTGCCTGTAGAACAGGTCCGCCTCACCCCAGCACATGTCCTCCCATATGCCGAGGCAGACCTCTCTGAGTCTCTCGCTGGTCACGACCTCAAGGCCGTGGTCCGCGGCCACGGCGCCCACGGTCTCCTTTGCTCTTGTCAGATCGCTGGAATACACGGCGTCTATATGCACGTCCTTGAATCGCCGCACAAGGTAATCAAGCTGCTCCATGCCCCTGTGGGTGAGCATGCTGTTGTACACCCCGTGTATGCGCCTGTAAAGATTTCCCTCGGCCTCTCCGTGTCTGACTACATATATTTCGGTCATCAGTAAGCTTCAACCTTTCCGCGGAGCTGATTCGGAGACTCTATCCCCTTGCTGTCCAGCCACATTTCCAGCCCCTTGAGTATATTGAGCGGGGCAAAGGGCTCCGCTATGGACGCTGTGCCCACGCCCACAAGGGACGCCCCCGCCAGGAGCATCTCCGCGGCGTCCTGCCATTTTGACACACCGCCCAGCCCAAGCACCGGTATCTTCACCGCCGAGGCAGCCTGCCACACCATGCGCAGGGCCACGGGAAACACAGCGGGTCCGGACAGTCCGCCGGTGTTGTTCCTGAGCACCGGTCTGCGTGTCTCTATATCTATGCGCATGCCCAGCAGGGTGTTGATGAGGGA
>JAFRAF010000212.1 GCA_017405545.1 Oscillospiraceae bacterium
CACTCCATGGAGGCGGCATCCGCACTCTGTGCGGATTTTGAGAGAGAAATCAGAAAAATAGATGAAAAGTATTGATAATCAGTTAAAAATAGGGTAGAATATTGTTTTAAAGTGTGGGCCTTTCCCACACTACATAAGTGAATAACGGGAGATGCGATATGAATATTACTAAGATTTCAACAATTTTCAGCGACGCTGAAAAACTATACGGCACAAAGGTGACTGTTGGCGGCTGGGCCAGATCCATCCGTGATATGAAGAGCTTCGGCTTTATAGAGTTAAACGACGGGAGCTGCTTTAAGAATCTGCAGATCGTCCTGGACGCAAACGAGATAGCAAACTTCTCGGATATAGTCAAACAAAACACCGGCGCTGCTTTTCTGATTACAGGTACAGTTATCGCCACCCCCGAGGCTAAGCAGCCCCTTGAACTGCGGGCCGAGCAGATAGAAGTGGCGGGAACCTCCGCCCCCGATTACCCTCTGCAGAAAAAAAGACACAGCGTGGAGTTCCTGCGCACCATCGCCCATTTGAGGCCCAGGACCAACCTCTTCTCCGCTGTGTTCCGTATAAGAAGCGAGACCGCTCTTGCAATACACGAGTTCTTCGGCGACAGGGGCTTTACGTATGTACACACCCCCATCATCACCGGCTCGGACTGTGAGGGCGCCGGTGAGATGTTCAGAGTTACCACTCTTGACCTGAACGACCTTCCCAGGAAGCCGGACGGCAGCGTGGATGACGCCGCGGACTTCTTCGGCAAGCCCGTGAGCCTCACCGTCTCCGGTCAGCTCAACGCCGAGAACTTCGCAATGGCCCTGGGCGACGTGTACACCTTCGGCCCCACATTCCGGGCTGAGAACTCCAACACACAGCGCCACGCCGCCGAGTTCTGGATGATAGAGCCCGAGATGGCCTTCTGCGACCTGGAGGGCAACATGCGGGTGGCCGAGGATATGATAAAGCACATCATATGCCGCGTTCTCAGAAAATGCCCCGACGAGATCGCCTTCCTCAACAGCTTTGTGGACAAGGGCCTCAAGGAGCGGCTTGAGAGTGTGGTGAGCTCCGATTTCGGCAGGGTGAGCTATACCGACGCAATTGAGATACTCAAGGCCAGCGGCAGGAAGTTCGACTACCCCGTGGACTGGGGCATGGATCTGCAGACTGAGCACGAGCGCTACCTCACCGAGGAGCATTTCAAAAAGCCCGTCTTCGTAATCAACTACCCCAAAGATATAAAGGCCTTCTATATGCGCATGAATGACGACGGAAAGACCGTGGCGGCCATGGACTGCCTGGTACCCGGAATCGGCGAGATCATCGGCGGCAGCCAGCGTGAAGAGCGTCTGGACGTGCTGGAGTCCCGCATTGAGGAGCTGGGTATGAAGGCCGACGACTACAAGTGGTATCTGGACCTGCGGCGCTATGGCGGTGTGTTCCACTCCGGATACGGCCTGGGCTTTGAGCGCATGGTCATGTATCTCACAGGTGTTTCCAACATAAGGGATGTCATACCTCACCCGCGCACGGTTGGAAGCGCAGATTTCTAAGCCGCGCCGACATAAGCGAGAAAACAAGCTCAATCAGCTGTTCTGATTAAGGGAGGTACATACCGTGAAAAACGAGAAAGAACCCATAGATTTCAGTATACTGCGTCCGGCCAATTCCTACATTGACGATTTAAACAAGCTCATCCATGAAATGAATGAGATAAGCGGTACTGACGATGTAAACAGCCTTATACACGATATGGAGGCGGCTGAAAACGCCGCTAACACCCTCATAAAAGAGGTCGAACAGAAAACAGGCGGCAAGCCGGACAACTCCTCAGGCGGCACAAATGCAGGGGCCCAGGCCGCCCAGGAAGAGGCCGTGGAAGAAAAACCGAATCTGGACGAGCTTCTTGCCCAGCTGGATGAGCTGGTGGGCATGGAGAAGATAAAGGAAAACGTAAAGAGCCTTATCAATCTCGTAAAAGTGCGCAAGCTCAGACAGCAGGCCGAGCTCCCCATCCCCGATCTGTCCCTTCACCTTGTATTCATGGGCAACCCGGGCACGGGCAAGACCACTGTAGCCAGACTCATTGCCAAGCTCTACTACGCCATCGGCGTCCTTTCAAAGGGTCAGCTGGTGGAGGTCGACCGCTCCGGACTCGTGGCGGGCTATGTGGGCCAGACCGCGGTCAAGACTCTGGAGGTCGTAAACAGCGCTATAGGCGGTGTGCTGTTCATCGACGAGGCCTACGCCCTTGCCAACAAGGACAGCACTAATGACTTCGGAGGCGAGGCAATAGAGACCATACTCAAAGCCATGGAGGACCACAGAGACGATCTTGTGGTCATAGTGGCCGGCTATGAGGGGCTGATGGAGAAGTTTATCTCCTCCAACCCCGGCCTTGAATCCCGCTTCAACAGATACTTTGTCTTTGAGGATTACACCGGCGACCAGCTCTTTGCCATATTCCAGTCCATGCTGAAAAAGAACGGCTACGTCATCGGCGAGGAGGAGGAGCGTTACGCCCGCGACCACTTCAACGAGCTGTACGAAAACAGGGACGACAATTTCGGCAACGCCCGTGACGTGCGCAATTTCTTCGAGAATCTGGTGACCGTACATTCCAACAGGCTGGCCTCCATGACGGAGCCCGACAAGGAGGACCTTATGACCGTCACTGTAGCCGATATGGAAAGCGCCGCTCTCATGTGATACGCTCCATGTGATAATAAAATGACAGAAGAAAAGAAAAGCTTTTATAAGGCCGCTATGGCACTGTGCATACCAGTCGCTCTGCAGAATCTGATCAATGTCGGTGTCACAGCGGCCGACGTGCTTATGCTGTCCTGGCTGGGCGAGGACGTGCTGGCCGGCTCCGGTCTGGGCGGCCAGTTTCAATATATACTGAACATGGTATTCTTCGGGCTGACCTCCGGCCTGTGCGTATTGACAGCACAGTATTGGGGTTCCAAAAACATGGAGGCCATACAGCGCTCTATGGCCATTGCCTTCCGAATAGCCATATTTGTCTCGCTGGTATTCCTTGTGGTGATAAGAGTATTCCCCCACAAGGTGATATTGCTCTATACGAGCGATCCCCCGGTCATAGACAGCGCCGTGGAATACCTTAAGATCGTGTGCTTCTCCTACCCCTTCATAGCCGTCAGCATGATATACCTATACGCCATGCGCAGCATGGAGCGGGTAAAGGTGGCTGTCGTCGTATACGGCTCATCCCTTGCCATTAACGTGGTGCTCAACGCTCTGCTTATCTACGGCCTTTTGGGTTTCCCCAGGATGGGCATAGCCGGCGCGGCAATGGCGACGCTTATCTCACGCATATGGGAGATGCTTGCCGTACTGTGGTACAACAAATACAAAAACGATCTGTTTTGCTTCCGCATCTCACGCCTATGGCAGTTCGACAGATGCCTTCAGCGGGATTTCATCCGCTACTCCACCCCTGTGGTTTTAAATGAACTGCTCTGGGGCCTGGCCACATCACTGAACACCGCCGTTCTCGGGCACATGAGCAGCTATGCCTTTGCCGCATACTCGGTCGTATCCATGGTAAGGCAGCTGGCCGCTGTTCTGTATTTCGGGCTGGGGGCCGCCACCTCCGTGCTGCTGGGAAAAACCATCGGCGAAAAGCGCGAGGATCTGGCCTCCGTCTACGGTGACCGTTTTGTAAAGATCAGCTTTCAATTCGGCGTGCTGGGGGCCATTATAATGCTCATCATCCACCCCATTGTGAATGCATTTCTCCCCCTTGAGCAGGAGACTCTCGACTACCTGGGTCCCATGCTGTACTACATCGCCCTGACCATGGTCGCCCACAGCTACAACTGCACCATGATAGTCGGCGTGTTCAGGGCCGGCGGAGACACAAGGGTGGGCCTCTACATAGACCTTGGCACTCTCTGGCTCGTCACCCTCCCCCTGGGTTTTATAGCGGGCATGAAGCTGCACTGGCCGGTCCTTATAGTATTTATGATACTCTACGGGGACGAGTTCCTGAAAATGCCCCTCTCCGCCCTGCGCTACAGGTCGCGAAAATGGCTGAACAATGTCACCCGGGATATAAGCGAGTTTAAAGAATAACAAGACAAAACAAAAGTGTCAGGCGTGATGCACCATCATGCCCGGCACTTTATTGTTTATGCGCTTATAATGCCATGCTGCCCATATATCCGACTTAAATGATCCCTACGCCCTCGGGATTATCAGCACTTTTCCCGTCTGTATACTCTCGCGGGGCTTTAAGCCGTTTGCCTCCCTTATGAGTCTCTCATTTGAGCTGTAGCGTTTGCCCAGCTCCCAGACATCCTCGCCCTCACGGATGCGTTTGAGCACCAGTGAGGGTTTTTTGGGCCTCTCACCCGGCTCAGCGGCCTCAAACTCCATGCCCGTCACCGCGGTCAGCGTCTGCGCCGCCCTCCGCTCGGCACATATCTCCACCGGCAGCCTCAATTCAAAGCCCTCGGATGACAGCGTCACCAGCAGCGGGTCAGGGCAGACAGCCACCGCAGTGTTGAACGGCTCCCCGCTGCCCTCGTATTTCAGCTCTGCCGGTATCTTTTTTACCGACGAGAGCAGCCTTCCGTCCTCAGTCCGGTATAACACCGTCACCTCGGCGGTAAATCTCAGCATTATCCCGCCCACAGTCGGCGACTGCTCCACCTTGCCGAATCTGGCCCTTGAGCTCACCACGCTCTTTACCGGCGCGGCGGCCTCAAGTGTATCTCTTATCACCTCACTTATCCGTGTCTCGACCGCATTCGACGGCAGATCGATCTCCTCTTTTCTTAGGCTCAAATCACCCTCTGTACAGTAGGCGTCCGCTATATAGGGTATCTCCCTCTGCCTTGTCACAGCACACTGGGCCACACCGTGGAGCTCCATGGCGATGCCGTTCTCCCCGGTGGATGACAGTGTCTCCACGCTCAGATACAGGCCGGTGGGCATGAGGCTCACATATCCCGCCGCATCCTCACCCCCGGAGTCCAGCTCCACTATCTGCGAAAAGCCCGTTGAGAACTCGCAGGAGGACAGTTCCCCCGCCCTGTCAGACCTGTACAGTACGTTCAGCATGGCAAGGCACTTGAATATCAGCTTCGAGCCTATCACCTTTACGTCAGAGGCATCCATGCACAGGTCACAGCCCAGTACACTCCCGATCGGCGGCTTTGATGAGGGGGCTGTGAATTCGTCGGTTATGACAAAGGTCTTTTCGGCGGTCTCCTCCGTCACGCATATGCTCAGCTCCTCCTGCTTTATTTCCGCGGAGCAGTCCTCATCC
>JAFRAF010000213.1 GCA_017405545.1 Oscillospiraceae bacterium
CAACAGGGATAAGCTCAAAGTGTCCTCCGTGATGTATACGACGGAGCAGGCAGATGTGGTCATAATGCAGACGGATACCTTCGACGGCAACCTGCTGGTAAAGCGCGTTGTGGCTACCGGCGGGCAGACCGTGGATATAGATTTTGACGCCGGTATAGTGTATGTTGACGGCCAGCCTCTTCAGGAGGACTATACGGCGGAACTCACCTATGTCAGAGAGGACTTTCAAGGCGAGGTCCTGGTTCCGGAAGGGTATGTATTTGTCATGGGTGATAACAGGAACCACTCCTCGGACAGCCGAAGTGACAGAGTCGGCGTGGTGGACGCCAGAAGGATAATCGGCAAGGCCTACCTGTTAATACCCGTGGGACAGCAGACGAATATCTACGGAGAGGTTGTCGGCGGCCGTGACTGGGGCCGCTTCGGAAGCGTGCGGAGCTGATAGCATGGAAGAAAAGATGAACATTCAGTGGTTCCCCGGCCATATGACCAAGGCCCGGAGAATGATATCCGAAAATGTGAAAATGGTGGATGCGGTCTGCGAAGTGATCGACGCCAGAATACCCGTATCGAGCCGGAACCCCGATTTGGACGAGCTCACCAACAACTGCCCGAGACTGATCATACTCAACCGGGTCGATCAGGCGGACCCCGAGGCCACGGCAAAGTGGACATCCTGGTTCAAAAAGCAGGGTTGCTCGGTGCTTGAGACCGACTGCAAGAGCGGCAAGGGAACGCAGGGCTTTTCACAGGCCGTGAGGCTCATGCTCAGGGACAAGCTGGATGAATACGCAGCCAAGGGACAGAAGGGCCGGGGCCTCCGCGTCATGGTGGTGGGCGTCCCGAACGTCGGCAAGTCCTCTTTTATAAACCGCATCGCCAGAAGAAAGGCAGCAGCGGCCTCGGACAAGCCGGGTGTCACCCGGGGCAGACAGTGGATAAGCATAGACAAGGGACTTGAGTTGCTGGACACTCCGGGAATACTCTGGCCCCGTTTCGACGATAAGACGACTGGCGAGCATCTGGCGTTTACGGGCGCTATAAAGGATGAGATATTAGACAGGGAGACCCTGGCCTCCCGGCTTATGAGCGAGATGGCGGAGCGCTATCCCCAGCGCCTTGCCGAGAGATACAAGATCAGCGTTGACGAAGAGATGAGCGGTTTTGAGCTTTTGGAGGCGGCCGCGAAGAAACGCGGCTTTCTCATATCCGGAGGCGAATACGATCTGGAGCGGATGTCCGCTGTGCTGCTGGACGAATTCAGAGGGGGCAAGCTGGGCCGACTGACCCTTGAATACCCCCCGGAGGATGAAAATGCCTGATTTCAGCATAGAGCAGGAGCAGTATTCAAAGGGATTTAAGGCCGTGGCCGGCATTGACGAGGCCGGGCGGGGCCCCCTCGCGGGACCTGTCTGCGCGGCGGCGGTGCTGCTGCCCGGGGACATTGTGATAGACGGTCTTGACGATTCAAAGAAGCTGACCGAGAAAAAGCGGGAAAAGCTCTATGACGTGATAATCGAAAAGGCGCTGGCCTACGGTATTGCCTTCGCTTCCCCCGCCGAGATAGATGAAGTAAACATATTAAACGCCACCTTCCTCGCCATGAACAGGGCTGTGGACGCAATGAGTATCGCGCCGGACCTGTGCATAATCGACGGGAACAACGGCCGGGGAGTGACATGTCCCCATATCTGCGTCGTGAAAGGGGACAGCATATCCGTGTCCGTGGCCGCCGCCTCCGTGCTCGCCAAGGTCACAAGGGACAGGTATATGAGAGATATGGACGCCGCTTACCCGGGTTACGGCTTTGCAAAGTACAAGGGATACCCCACGAAGGCCCATTATGAGGCCATACGCGCCCTTGGTCCGTCGGAGATACACCGGACAACTTTCCTGAGGAAAATGCACTGAGGAGGAGCTGACATTGGACAGTGACAATTCGAAGATAAGGGGCAGATGGGGAGAGGCCCATGCCGCCCGCTATCTCAGGGAGAGAGGATACAGCATTATCGGCGCAGGCTACAGGACCCGTTTCGGAGAGATAGATATCATCGCCCGAGAGGGAAAGACTGTGGTGTTTGTAGAAGTAAAAACAAGAAAAAGCGCAAAATGGAGCCCCGCCGGAGAGGCGGTGGACAGGCACAAGCGCAGCCGTATCATTTCTGCGGCTGAGCAGTGGCTTGCAGAAAACGGGCCGGAGCAGGAAAGCCGGTTCGACGTAATAGGGATATACGCGCCAACATGCGGTATGCTCCCGGAGGTGGAGCATATAAAAAACGCCTTCTGGGTGGAATAATTGGGCGATAAAAGAGAGAGGGCATGACAATGCGGTATATAAGTACAAGAGACAAGAGCGTTAAGCTTTCGGCTGCCGGAGCGATTTCCATGGGCATGGCCAGGGATGGGGGACTTTTTGTGCCGGAGACCATCCCGGAGCTCCCGACAGACGCCATTGAGAAAATGACGGGCATGAGCTATCCCCGGCGGGCGGCATATATAATGTCCATGTTTTTGGATGACTTCAGCCCGGATGAGATCAGAGAGTATACGGAAAAGGCCTACGGCGACAATTTCGACAACGTAATGTCCGCGCCGGTGAAGAGCCTGGATGACAGGACCCATTTTCTGGAGCTGTGGCACGGTCCCACCTCCGCGTTCAAAGATATGGCCCTGCAGATACTGCCATATCTGCTGACCGCTTCGATGAAGAAGACAGGCGAGAGACGCCGGGTTTGCATACTTGTGGCCACCTCCGGCGATACGGGCAAAGCGGCCCTTGAGGGCTTTAAGGACGTTCCCGGCACCAGAATACTGGTGTTCTTCCCGAAAAACGGAGTCTCCGACATTCAGGAGCTGCAGATGACCACCCAGCAGGGCGACAACGTGGGCGTCATGCAGGTGCGGGGCAATTTTGACGACGCCCAGACCGGGGTCAAGAAGCTCTTCTCCGATGAACAGCTCAGAGCCGAGCTGGACGGCCGCGGCTGGTTCCTGTCCTCGGCCAACTCCATAAACTGGGGACGCCTGCTGCCCCAGGTGGTGTACTATATCTCCACCTATGTGGAGCTTGTCAAAGACGGTAAAATCTCCAACGGGGATAAGATAAACTTCTGCGTGCCCACCGGCAATTTCGGCGACATCCTGGCGGGTTTCTACGCAATGCGCATGGGCCTTCCAGTGAACAAGCTTATATGTGCATCCAATTCCAACGACGTGCTCACGGAGTTTTTCGAGACCGGCGTGTACAACAGGCTAAGGCCCTTCCACACTACTGTGTCCCCCTCTATGGACATACTCATTTCCTCCAATCTGGAGCGCCTGCTTTTTGAGATGTCCGGAGCCGACGACAGGCTGACAGCATCATATATGAAGCTTCTCAACGAAGAGGGGAGCTATAAGATAAACGATGAGCTCAAGTCCGCCATCAACGCTGTGTTCGCCTGCGGCCGCTGCTCTGAGGAGGAGACCAGGGCGGCCATAGCCGGGACATGGAAGGACAGCGGCTATCTCATAGATACCCACACAGCCGTGGCTTACCACGTGCTCAGGGAGTACAGGAGAAAAAGCGGAGACGGCACTCCCAGCGTTGTTGTGTCCACCGCCAGCCCCTACAAGTTCTGCAAAGCGGTGCTCGAGTCCATCGGCCGTGACAGCGAGGGCGGAGGGCTTGATCTCCTTGACCGCCTGAGCGAGGCGACCGCGGTAGCCCCGCCGAAGAATTTGTCCGGCCTGCGCAGCGCTCAGCGGAGATTTGAGGGCGTTTGCGAAAAAGAGGGGATGGCCGAAGAACTTCGAGCCTTCCTTAAGTAGCCGTGCGCAATGCGCGATAAGCGTTATTCGTCCTGATACATGAAAGGAAGGTTTTCACAGATATGCTGTACGCGATAGGGGACCCGCATCTGTCCTTCGGAAGCGATAAGCCGATGGATGTTTTCGGA
>JAFRAF010000214.1 GCA_017405545.1 Oscillospiraceae bacterium
CCAGCAGCGTCCGCAGCTTTTCGTTTTCATCCTCGATCTGGTCGTGCTCCCTGTAGCTCTCCTCCAGCTCGGCTATACGCTTTTTCAGCTGCTGGTTCTCCTCCTCCAGCTGATCATAGCGGTATATATAGGAATACAGGTTCTCCATGGTCCCCACGAAGGAGGCCATGGCCTTGTGGAAGGGCCGGCCGGCCGTGGAAAAAGCCGCCGAGGGGGCGTCCTTCCTCTCCGCCGAGGTGTTCATGGACACTATGGACAGGAGCACCACCAGCAGTGCCGCCGCTATTACAAGCAGTCCGTGTTTTCGAAAGAAATTTTTCAACTTTATCTCCATTCTGCCGCCTCGAAGCCGCGGCAAACAAGTATCTGTATCTCCGATTTGGAACTCAGGCGCTGAAATCAAAGCTCACGCCCGCGTCCCTGAGCATCTTATACAGCCTGTGCACGGGCAAACCCATCACATTGAAGAAGTCCCCGTCCATCCCCTCTATGAACACGGCGCCAAGGCCCTGGGCCCCGTAGGCGCCCGCCTTGTCCATGGGCTCGCCCGAGCGGACATAGGCCCATATCTCATCGTCGCTCATCTCAGCGAAGCGCACCCTCGTGCTCTCATGGGTCACGGCCCTGTATTCTCCGCGCAGTACGGCGACGCCAGTGCACACGGTGTGCTCCCGGCCGGAGAGCTCCCTTAGCATGCGAAAGGCGTCCTGCTCGTCCAAGGGTTTTCCCATGGCCTCGCCGTCCAGAAACACAAGGGTGTCCGCCGCGATTATCACCGCGTCCCCCCCGGTCAGGGAGGCTATCTGCTCTGCCTTGGCCCCGGCGATGAGCTCCACCGCCGCGCCGGGCTCAAGTCCCCGGGCGTCGGGCTCCCCCTGGGCCGGTCGAACTGTGAAATCCTTTATGCCCATCCGGGCGAGAAGCTCCCGCCTTCTGGGCGATTTCGAGGCCAGTATTATCTCCATCGCACTTTCCTCTGTCTGCTGTCGCAACAGGCCTTTTCAGGCGGCTTACTCATCCGGGTCCGGGCCCGCGAAGGGGTCCCGGACCGTGCCTCCGGGCCGGTATTCACCCCGGAAGGCGTAGGCGGATATTATCTGGGAGCACTCCTTGGCGTTTTCACTGGTGAACATTATCCTCGCGCCCCAGAGCCCCGACTCCGTTATGTCGGCGGGCCTGTCCGCCATCCATATCTTTCTGGTGCCCAGCACCAAGTTTTTTCCGTTTATCTCCTTCACTACAGGGTAGTTGAAGCCCTGTATGTCCGTGATGCCCGAATTAGTGCCGTATCCGGGCTGGGCGCTCAGGGGCGTCCCGTTTTCCCAGGCCATCACCGGATGCCTGCCGTACACGGCGTACTCCAGGGGCAGGGCCTTTGACAGGGCCTTGGCCTGGGCTATGCTCAGCTCCTGTGAGCATATGGCCGATCTCAGCCCCAGCTCGCTGAGCACCAGCATGGTCTGGGAGTTGTAAACGTTCAGGCCGAAGTCCCCTCTGACCGTAAAGCCCAGCTGCTTTGCGGCCGTGACCTGGCCAAGGGTGTTGGCCATCACGTCGGTGACTCCTCTTCCGGCGGCGTATTTGAGCTGGGAGGCCAGCTGGGCCACATCCTCCGCCGCGAAGGACACGGGCAGGGACACGGCCACGCTTATATCCGGGGCCTCCAGAAAGGGTTCCAGCGCGCCGCCCCTGTCCCTTATAAGCTCAAGGGGCATGGCCAGCACCCGTGGCCGCAGCTCCAAAAGCTCCGGCACCAGCTGTTCCGCCGAGCGCACGCTCACCGTGAGGCAGGGCGGCAGGGCGGCATTCACGTGTCTCAGGCCCAGATCATACTGGCCCTCTCTTATGTCCGGTACGGTGCGCCGCTTCTCCATTATATCCGACAGCACCGCGTGAAGCATGTCGCTTATAGCGGAGTTCTCCACCTTCAATCCGCTGTCCACTATCAGATTCACCCCGGCACCGTAGAAGGGCGTACCCCCGGTCCTGAAGAGCTGGGTCTGGAGGGTGGTCTGGTTTAAGGCTTTCTAAAATGCCGGCTCGGGTATAGGGCCCTTTGCCGTGGCTACGTTTCCTCTGTCATCTCTGGCGGCAAGGCGTACAGGCTCGCCTCTGGTCACCGTGGCCGCGAAGCTCACCGGTATCCTGGGGTACTCCACCTTGTTATAGCCTCGCCTTATGGCGATAAGCGACTGCTCGTTCAGACTCTCCTTTGGGGGGAAGCCTATGAGCTCCACCCCGGCGCTGCCCGTGAAAAAGCCGTCGCTCAGGCCGCCGTTTGAGAAGGCCGCCAGCAGCTGCAACTCCCTTTCGGAGGGCTGTGTCCCTTTTTTCGCCGCCTGGGAGTACACAGCCGTGGCCAGCGCGGCGTATTCGGTGCGCCGCTCCAGGCCGCCGATGCGAATGCAGTCCACACCCGCCCTGGCCAGCTCACGTATGTGGCCCACAAGGCAGATGTCCTTCATGGTCAGAGGGTAGTGCACGGTGCGGCTGCCTGTGTTCCAGCGCTGTCGGCAGGGCTGCCCGCAGTTCCATTTCTCCCGTCCGCTGAACAGAGTGCCCATATGGCACTGTCCGCAGAGGCTGACGCACTGAGGTCCGTGTACGCAGACCTCCACCTCTGTATCCCTGTCGGACAGGGCCTCACATATTCTGCGTATGTTCTCAAGGCCGGTCTCTCTGCCTATGGCCACCCGCTTTATGCCCGCCGCGGCGGCCACCATGGCGTCATAGTGGTTGCGTATGCCCATGGCCTCTCCGGCGAATATGGGCATGTCCGGCACGCACTGGCGCACTATGCGCAGCACGCCCAGGTCGTCCACTATCAGGGCGTCGACACCGGCTCTGGCCGATTTTCTGGCCGCGTCCGCAATAGCGGAAAAGTCCCTGTCAGTGGCGAAGCCGCCCAGCAGGACATAGCATTTCACGCCCCGCATACGGCAGTACATGGCCGCGTCCTGCAGGTTCTTGTCGGAGAACGCTTCTCCGCCCCGCCTGGCGATAAGTCCGCCGTAGGGTATGTATATCGAGTCCGCTCCGCAGCCCACAACAGCCGCGACAGCTCCCGCCGTTCCGGCGGGGGACAATAGCTCTAACATAACTGAACAAAATCCTTTTACTTTAAACCCGGCCCCGAAGGGCTGTTTCCGATATGGCCGATATAATTAAAGCCATACTCTCCATTTTGCCTATTATAGCATATCGACGCAAGCAGGAAAACACATAAAATGTAAAAATTTATCTCACCGGCTCATATAGCTCTTTCCCGACCGCGTCCCGCAGCGCCGGGGCCCATGAGCATAAGGCCCCGGGACCGCAGTCCCGGGGCCTTATGCTCCGCTCGCTCGTTTCTTCACGCTTTATCAAATGGTTTATGGCGAATGCTTCAGTTTAGATATATCTGCAGGCGCGCTGTATCGGGGACTTATGCCCCGAACACGGCGCTGAATATGGCGTGCAGCTTCGACTTTACACAGAAAAAACCGAGTATCTCCCTGCCCCTATCCGCAAGCTCGGAAACACTCCTGCGTCCGGGTCCCGGCAGCAGGCTGCCCGCGAAGCAGGCCAGCAGCAGCCAGGGCAGAGCCCGCAGCGGAAAACAGGTCAGGAGCGATACCGCCATGGGGACAGGTATCCTCTGTATCATGGTGAGTATAATGCCGCTGAGCATAATACAGGCAAAGATCGGATCTATGCCGAAAACGCGGCCCAGGGCGATACCGAAGCTCATGCACGCGAACACCACGGGAAACCAGTGGCCGCCCTTCCAGCCGGATTCTATGCATATATTTATCAGCACCAGCTTTACAAAGCCCATCACGATAAGCGTCAGCGTGCTGACGCCCGTATAGCCGCCCAGCAGCTCCATAGTCTCGTTTTGTCCGGAGAACATGCACATGGGCGCCAGAACGCCCACTATTCCAAGGCACGCTCCGCCTATGAGGCCGCAGCGCACATGCTTTCCCCTTTTCTTCATTTCCCCGAAGAAGAGGCGCATGCCCTTGCGTATGTACAGGTACAGCCAGCCCAATCCGAAGCCGATGGCCAGCAGGAAGGGGATGAAGGATATCTCCTGGGCCCCCACACTGTGCATTGGCACCCGCAGAAGCTGCAGCGCACCTCCGAAAAACGCGCACATCAGGGCAAAGGCCGCAGCAGCAGCGCCGATCAGCAGAGTCCAAAGCAAGGCGGCTCTGCTCGGCGGCTCAACCGGGATATCGCTGTGCTCGGGCGGCTCTCTGGAGAAGAGCTCACCCAAAAACTCCGTGTCGCTGCCGCCCTTGGTGACAAGGGTGTAGTTGAGGCAGCGCATCCAGTCCTCCGACCAGTACATAAGGCTGATGACCATACTGGTGAGCCCCGCCATGGGCCCCACGCTGCCCCCCAGTATCAGGGGCATGAGGGCGGTAAAGGCGTTTATAAAAATTTTATGATATGGGGATCGTCTGTCCCGCCGAAGGCGGGCAAAGGCCTCCTCCATGGTCTCGGGGTAATTGCCGAACAGCACGTGCATGAGCCCTATCACAAGGCCTCCGCAGAGGCATACCAGCAGGGTATACAGGCGCCTGTCCATATCCCCGGGTCCCAGATCCCACACAAGATGCGTACCGGAGGATATGAGCTTCATATAAAGCCAGAGCAGGACGCCCATGCTCGCCCCGCATACAAGGGCGAAGCCCGCAACGCGCAGCCGGGCATTGTTCTTGTCTTTCATATATCCTCTATAATAAATCAAAAAAGAAGTGCTGATTTCAAGCCGAGCAGAGTATAACAAATCACATCGGCTTTGTCAAAGTTATGGTGACGAAAAAAAGCGCGGGCCGCGTGGTTCTGCGGCCCGCAAAAATGGGGTTGTGGGATAAAGATATGAGCTGCTTGTCTTCACCCGGAAGACCAATCCGGCAATTCCCTTGCCACTGGATAAGCTGCGATTTTATGATAACTCCCCCGTGCAGATTTGTAAATAGGAACTTTTGTCGGCTGTTGACAAGTTTTGTCGACGATAATTCCCATTTTTAAGAACTTTTTTAAATGATACGTTGAAAATGTCCGCCGCAGAGCTTTTGCCCCTTGAAAACATCGTAAAAATGCTTCATAATGGAGCCGTTGGCATCAGCTTATTCTGATGATATGATTATCTTAACGGGGCGGGGCTTTAACTTGAAGGACAATGGGAAAAGTGATAAGATATCGTTAAGATTTGCACATTCCGACAGAAACCGGAAAAGCCGCACATTTTCCATTGTATTTCAGATAACTGCGCATAATCAACCATATTGTACCGTCCGTCCCTCCCAGGGCAAGGGCGGAGCACATCATAATTAACTTCATAATCAACTCCACAACACAACTATACTATTTCGATGGGAGAGATGAGCATGAATTATTCACTTAAAGTGGCGGGACTGGAGCGTCAGCTCCCCCTGTGCCCGGTAAATGAGGACCTGACCATAGGCGCCTTCGTCATCTTCGGAGACGTTGAGCTCACTTGTGCCTGCGCGGCGGAGCTGCTGAAAAAGGCGCCGGACTTCGACTATATGCTTGCCCCGGAGGCCAAGGCCATACCCCTCGTACACGAGATGGCAAGGCAGAGCGGGCGCAACACCTATTTCCTCGTCCGCAAGGCCCCGAAGAACTATATGGACGGGGTGTTCTCCGCTCAGGTCCAGTCCATCACTACCAAGGGTGTACAGACCCTTTACATGGACGGGGCCGACGCCCGGAAGATGCGCGGCAAGCGCATCCTTCTTCTGGACGACGTCATCTCAACCGGCGAATCCCTGAGGGCGCTGGAGGAGCTGGTGCATCAGGCGGGGGGCGAGATAGCCGGGCGCATGGCCATACTGGCCGAGGGCGACGCCATAAAGAGGGACGACATCATCGTCCTGGCCCACCTGCCACTGTTCAACTCCGACGGCAGCCCCAAGGAGCCGGACTAAGCTCTTTCACGGGCTCATCGCCGCCGAGGCGACACTGTCAGCAAAGCATAACGACCCGCTGCGGCAGCTTTCCGAGGGAGAGCTCTCCGGTGGGTCACGCCTTTTCCCCGCATTGACCCGGCCCGGAAGCAATGATATGATCGGCTAAACCGGGTTATTCCCCACGCTACAGAGAATACGGCGAGGTCTGACTGATGAAGAATCTGAAAAAAATGCGTTCCAGCATGGCCTTCAATATCATCGGAGCTATCGTGTATCTGCTGATATTATTCGGTCTGATCGCGGGCGCTCTGGGCG